>NZ_CP046184.1:202286-248309 GCF_012567685.1 Enterobacteriaceae endosymbiont of Donacia marginata | reverse complement strand
TCCCAGGTTTTAATAAAATTCCATAATCATATGCTTCATAATGTAAAATTTGTGGATCCTCATGAAAATTTTTTCCTATACCATGTCCACAATAATTTCTTACAACAGAAAAATTTTTTGATTCGACATATTTTTGAATTACCTGTCCAATTTTATATAATCTAATTCCTGGTTTTAAAATACTAATTGCTTTATATAAACTTTTTTGAGCAGTTAAACATAATAATTTAGATTTTGTAGAAATTTTATTTCCAACAAAAAACATTTTTGATGTATCACCATAATAATTATTATACAAAACAGTTACATCTATATTAACAATATCACCTTGTTTTAATATATCATTTTTATTTGAAATACCATGACACACAATATCATTTTTAGAAATACATATAGATTTCGGAAATCCATTATATCCTAAAGTTGCAGGTTTAGCTTTTTGAATTTTTGTAATATAATTATGACATATATTATTAATTTCTTCTGTACTAATCCCTGGTAATATATAATTTTCAATCATTTCTAATACTTCTGCAGCTAATTGACAAGATTTATTAATTTTTTTTATTTCTTTAGAATTTTTAATTAATATTTTCATTATTTTATTTTATAAATTTATTAATCTTATATATTAAATGTTATATTATAAATAATTAGATTAAATTTAAATATTATTAAATTTAATTAATCAAATTATTTTTTTGTATAAATATTAATTTTATAATATTATTTTAATAATATAATAAATAAGGATAAAGAATAATGTCTATATCTATTAATAAAATGTTTAAAGTAGGTGCGCATTTTGGACATCAAACTCGTTATTGGAATCCTAAAATGAAAAAATTTATTTTTAAATATAAAAATAAAATACATATTATTAATTTAGATAAAACTGTTTTAATGTTTAATAATGCATTAAAAGAACTAAAAAAAATAAGTTCTCGTAAAGGTAAGATTTTATTTATTGGAACTAAAAAAGCTGCATCTAATCTTATAAAAGAAACAGCAATTAATTGTAATCAATTTTTTGTTAATCATCGTTGGCTAGGCGGAATGTTAACTAACTGGAAAACTGTAAAACAATCTATAAAAAAATTAAAAGAATTATCATTACAAAAAAAAAATGGAATGTTTAAACAATTAATAAAAAAAGAAGTATTAACACGAAATAGAGAGTTATTAAACTTGGAAAAAAGTTTAGGAGGTATAAAAAATATGGGAGGATTACCTGATGCTATATTTGTTATTGATGCAAATTATGAAAAAATTGCTATAAAAGAAGCTAAAAAATTAAATATTCCTATATTTGCTATTGTAGACACTAATTCAAATCCTGAAGGTATTAATTTTGTTATCCCGGCTAATGATGATGCTATTCGTGCAATAAAATTATATTTATATTATGTAACTAAAGCAATTTCAAATAATAATTTAAATATTAATAATAAAAAAGAATTTATAAACTAATTAGGAGTTAAGATTGAAAATTGACATTAATAAAATTAAAGAATTAAGAAATATAACGAATATTAGTATTATAGAATGCAAAAAAGCATTAATAGTTACAAAAGGAGATATTAATAAAGCAATAGATTATATAAGGAAATATGCAAAAATAGAATCTATTAAAAAATCAAAAAATAAAACAAAAGAAGGATTAATTTTAGATTATATAACTAAAGATTTTGGAATATTATTAGAAATAAATTGCCAAACAGATTTTGTAGCAAAATCATCACAAATAATAAAATTTGGAAAAAATATTTTAACATATGTATTTAAACATCAACAAGTTAATATTTCTATATTAAGAAAAATTTTTAATCAAGAAAGAATAAATTTAATTGGAATTTTAAAAGAAAATATATATATTAATAGGTTAGGTTATATTCAAGGGAAATTTATAGGAAAATATATACACCATAGTAAACGTATCGGGGTAATAATTAGATCTAATATAGATAATGATCTATTAATGAAACAAATTTCTATGCATATAGCAATGTTACAACCTGATTATATTTCTGAAAAAAATATTCCAGAAAATATTATAAATCATGAATATGATTTACAAAAAAGTATTGCATTAAAAAATAATAAATCTAAAATAATTATAAAAAAAATAATAGAAGGACGTGTAAAAAAATTTATAAATAATATTACTTTATATAATCAAAAATTTTTATTAGATAATAATAAAACAGTATTTCATTTTTTAAATGAAAATAATATGAAAATTTTTGAATTTATATGTTTTGAATTAGGTTCAAATATAATTAAAAATTAATTGTTTTATTTATACAATTTAATAAAATATATTTTATATAAAAAATATAATAAGTACTATATGAATATTAAAACAAAAATAATTTATGATCGTATTATATTAAAAATAAGTGGAGAATTTTTACAAGGTAAAAATCTATCTGGTATAGATAATAAATTATTAGATTATATTATAAAAGAAGTAAAAAGTATTTTACCATTAGGTATTGAAATAGCAATAGTAATTGGAGGAGGAAATTTATTTAGAGGTAAATATTGTAATGGAAATAATAATTTGAAAAGAGTTTTAGGTGATCAAATTGGTATGTTATCAACAATTATTAATGGTTTATTGTTATATCAATCAATTAAAAATAAATTAATTAATGTATATTTAATGTCATCTTTACCAATACAGGGGATATGTAAAGAATATAATGCTTTTGAAGCAATGGATTTAATTAAAAAAAATATAATTGTATTAACAGGTGGTATTGGTAATCCTTTATTTACTACAGATACTACAGCATGTTTAAGAGGGATTGAATTAGAAGCTAATGCTATATTAAAAGCAACAAAAGTAAATGGGGTATATTCAAAAGATCCTATTAATTATTCTAATGCTAAATTTTTTGATAAAATAGATTATGATTATGTAATAAAAAAAAAAATTAAAATTATGGATAATACAGCTTTTATTTTAGCGCGTGATTATAATGTTCCTATACATATTTTTAATATTCAAAAACCAGGATCACTTTATAGAATTTTAACCGGTAAACTTGAAGGGACAGTAATTAAAAATAATTAAATAAAAATATATAATTTAAATTAAGGATATTATATGTATAATAATATTATAAATGATAATAAAAAAAATATGCAAAAATGTATAGATTTATTTATAGATAAAATTAATAATCTATCACAGACTAGATTATCTCCTTATTTATTAAATAATATTTCTTTAAAATTAAATAATAAATCGATATTAATTCATCATATATCTTCTATAGTTGTCGAAAATTCTTCTACCCTAAAAATAACTCCATTTGATTATACAATAATAAAAAATATAGAAAAAAGTATTATACTTTCAAATTTAGATGTAACAACTAAAATAATAGATTCTAGTATTTATGTTAAAATGCCTATTATGACAGAAACTAGGAAAATAAAAATTTTTAAAAATATAAAAATAGAAGCAGAATTTAATAGAATTAATATTCGTAATATACGTAGAAAAACAAATAATAAAATTAAATTTTGTTTAAAAAATAAAGATATAGATGAAAATCAAGAACAAAAATTATATAGTATTGTTCAAAAACAAACTACATTTTATATTAATTATATAAAAGAATTTTTAAAAAAGAAAGAAAAAGAATTATTTTAATTAGTAATTTAGATTAAAAAATAGAATTTTTTTATATTATTTATTTTTTATTTATTAGTTATAAATATAAAATTTCCAATTTTAAAAAAAAATGAAAATAAATAAAATTAGTAAAGAAAAAAATAATATTATCTCTTATCCTAATCATATTGCAATTATTATGGATGGTAATAGAAGATGGGCTAAAAAAAATAAAAAATTAAATTTTTTAGGTCATAGAAAAGGAGTTAAAACTGTAAAAAAAATAATTGGTTTATGTTTAAAATATAATATAAAAGCATTAACTTTATATGCTTTTAGTAGTGAAAATTGGAAAAGATCCAGTGATGAAGTAACATTTTTAATGGATTTATTTAAAGAAATATTAGATATTGAAACAAAAAACTTAGAAAAAAAAAAAATACGTTTAAAAATTATTGGTAATAAAAATAAATTTAATTTTTCTTTACAAAAAGCAATTATTAAAGCAGAAAATTTAACAAAAAATAATAATAATTTATTATTAAATATAGCAGCTAATTATGGTGGTCGTTGGGATATTGTAAATAGTGTGAAAAAAATTGTTGTAGATATTAATAAAGGATTATTAAATCCTGAAAATATTAATGAAAAAATTATAAATAACTATATTTGTTTAAACGATATTTCTCCCGTAGATTTAGTAATAAGAACAGGTGGAGAGTATCGTATAAGTAATTTTTTAATTTGGCAAATTGCATATTCAGAATTATATTTTACTAAAAAATTATGGCCTGATTTTAATAAAAAGGATTTTAAAAAAGCATTAAATTCTTTTATAAAAAGAAATCGTCGGTTTGGTGGAGATTAATAAAATTTATTTTATAGATAAATTTTAATTAATATATTATTAATATAGATTAAAAATCCTAATTTTAGGAGTTAAAATTTTGTTTAATATTTTATATGACATAATTATATTTATTATAACTATAAGTAGTTTAATTATAATACATGAATATGGTCATTTTTATATAGCAAGATCATTTAATATTTATATAGAATGTTTTTCTGTAGGTTTTGGTAAAAAAATTTTTCAATACCGTGATAAATATGGAACTAATTATGTGCTAAGATTAATCCCATTAGGTGGATATGTTAAAATACCTGATATTATCAGTAATGATAATATAAAATATATAAAAAAATTTAAATTATTATTTTTTAAAAAAATAAGTTTTTTTAAACAATTATTAATTATTTTAGGAGGTCCAATTGCAAATATTATTTTTGCAATATTAGTTTATTGGATAATTTTTTTTATAGGATTACCGATAAAAAAAAATACTATTAATGAAATTAATTATACTTCAATTGCTAATATAATTGGATTAAAATCTAATTTAGAAATTAAAAAAATTAATAATGTAACTATTAATAGTTGGAATTTCTTAAATTTAGAACTAAATCAATTTATTAATTTAAATAAAAAAATAAATTTAGAAATTAATAAAAAAAATTATAACTTGATTAAAAATAAAAAATTAAATATTGATAATAATTTTATAAAATTTTCAAAAGAGAAAAATTTAATATTAATGTTAGGAATAATACCTAAAGGATTAAAGATTAATCCTATTATTACATATATAATACCTGGTTCACCAGCAGATAAATCAAAATTACATATCGGTGATAAAATTTTAAGTATAGAAGGAAAAAAATTTATTAATTGGTATAATTTTCAAAAATTAATATATAATAATCCAAATAAATTTATTCATTTAAAAATAAAAAGAAAACAACAAAATATGAATTTTATTATTTTAACTTCTTTTAGAAAATATAAAAAAAATGGTTTTTTAGGTTTTTTACCACAAATAATAAGTATTAAAGATACTTCAAAAAGTATATATAAATTAAATTTAATTAAATCATTAAAAAAATCCATAAGTGAAACTTTAAAATCAATAAAATTAATTCTAAATTCTTTTATTTATTTATTAAATAATAAAAAAAATATTTATAGATTAAATGGACCTATTTCAATAGGACATATCGCCAGTATATTAGTTCGTAATAATTTTATTTATTATTTTATGTTTTTAGCTTTAATAAATATTAATTTAAGTATAATTAATTTATTTCCTATTCCAATTTTAGATGGTGGACAATTATTATTTTTAATTTATGAAAAAATTATTGGTAAAAAAATATCAAATAAAATTAAACAATTCATATATACTATTAGTATAGTTATTTTAACTATAATTATGGGGTTTACATTTATAAATGATTTTAAACAGTTTTAATAAAAAAAAATATTTTTTAAAAATTTTTAAATATTATAAATATATACTTATTTTTTTATTATTTTTTAATATTAATAATATTTGTTATTCAGCTATTTTAAAAAAAAAATCTTGTATTAAAAATATAATATATTTTGGTTTAAATAAAATTAAATTACAAGATCTTGGTATATCTTGTTATAAAGATATAAAAAAATGTATTTCTTTAAAAGAAATATCTAATATTATGCATATATTATATATAACTAATATGGTAAATAATATTAATGTTTTCCAAAATAAAAATTTTATTTTTGTAAAAATTACAGAAAAACCGATTATTAATAATATAATAGTTAAAGGAAATAAAATAATTAATAATAATATTATTTATTATTTATTAAATGAACTGAAAATAAAAAAGGGTCAAATATTAAATAATAATTTATTATTTTTTTTTAGAAAAAATATAGAATTATTCTTTTTCAGATCTTCAATGTTTTCTTCATTTATAAGAATAAAAATTCTAAAAAATAAAAATAATAAAGTTAATATTTTAATAACTTTAAAAGAAGATGGTTTTGCAAAAATTAATCAAATTAATATTATAGGTAATAATAATTATTCAACTAATTTTTTATTAAATCATTTAAAAATAAATAATAATTTTTTATTTGTTTTTTCAAAAAAAAATAAATATGAAATTAGTTATATTATTAAAATTTTAGATAAATTAAAAAATTTTTATATAAATAATGGATATGTAAAATTTAAAATCCAAAATATTATTCAAAATTTATCATTTAATAAAAAAAATGTTTATTTAATAATAAAAATAAAAGAAGATAAAAGATATTTTTATAATAAAATATTATTAGATATTGATCAAAAAAAATATTATAAACATATTAAAAATATAATTAATATTATACCAGGGACAATTTATCAAAATAAAAAAATTATAGATTTAAAATATAAAATAAAAAATTTTTTAGAAAAAAATGGATTTTTAGATTCACAAATTATGATAAAAACAATTTTAGATGACAAAAATAATAAAATAAATATAATTTTTAAAATTAATACTAATCGTCAATATTATGTAAGAAAAATTAATTTTTTAGGAAATAATTTTACTAAAGATTCTATTTTAAGAAATGAACTATTACAAATAGAAGGAAACCTAATTAATATTGAATTAATAAAAAAAACTAAAGATAAATTATTTTCTTTAGGATACTTTAATAAAGTAGAAATATTTTTTCATAAAAATCATGATTTAAATAATACAATAGATGTATTATATCAAGTAGATGAGAAAAATGAAGGATTTTTAAAGTCAGGATTAGGAATGATTCAAGGAGGTTTATTAGCATTTAATACTATTTTACAACAAAATAATTTTATAGGTACTGGATATGATATAGATATTAATTTTAGTAAAGATTTTTATCATTCTTATTTACAATTTTTTATTATGAAAAATCATCTTTTTTTTAAAAAAATTAATGCTGGTATAAAAATATTTTTAAATACAATTAATGAAGATGATAACTTGTTTTATAATTATATTAATAAAAATCAAGGTTTTTTTGGAATTTTAAAGTTTCCTATTAATAATAATTATACTATTACCAATAGTATTGGATTTATACAAAATCATATTAGTAATATTGAACCAGAATTATATCTATGGAATTATCTTAGATATATAGGATATAAAATGTATAATAAATTATATAATCATTATTTATTAGATGAATTTATAGTTAATTATTCTTTTTTATATAGTAATTTAAAAAATTTAGATATAATCCCAGAAAATGGGATACTAAGTTCTTTAAAAACATATTTTTCTATCCCATGGTATAGTAAAAATCGTAATTTTAAAATTAATTTTAATTATTCAAGATATATTCCTTTAAATTTACAAATATTTAAAAGTTATTTTAAAAATAATCCTGTAGTATTTTTATTTAAAAGCCATTTTGGTTATGGAAATGGTTTTTTAGGTGGTAAATATCCTTTTTATAAAAATTTTTATTTGGGAGGTTCTAATACAATAAGAGGATTCCAAACCAATAGTATTGGTCCTAAAGCTATATATTATTCTTCAAAAAAATATCGTTGTAATAATGGGCAAACTATCTGTTTATCTAATAATTCAATTGGAGGTAATTTTTTATTTAATTTTAATAATGAATTAATTATTCCTATTTCATTTTTAGATAATCAATATATAGAGCAAATAAAATCATCTCTTTTTTTAGATATTGGTAATTTAATAGATACTTCATGGAAAAATAATTATTTATTTAAATTATATAAAATTCCGAATTTTAATATTTTTTCACAAATCAGATCTTCAATTGGGTTATCTTTCCAATTTCATACACCTTTCGGCGATGTAAATATATCTTTTGCATACCCATTTACAAAATATAAAACAGATAAAACTCAATTTTTTCAATTTAATTTTTTAAAAAAATGGTAATTTAATTGTTAATTAAAATAGATAGGAGTAGATCATTATATGAAATATTTATTAAAAATAATCTTATTGATGACAATTTTAATTGTCCCTTTTAACAATGCTTATTGTTGTTCTAAAATAGTAATAATTAATATTGCAAAAATTTTTTATGCAATACCTCAAAAAAATAATATGTCTAAAAAATTAGAGCAAGAATTACGTTCTGATTTTTTAGAAATAGAAAAAATGAAAAAAATATTTTTATCTAAAATTGAAAAATTAAAAAATACAAAATTATCAAAAAAAGATAGAGAAATAATAAAAAAAGAGATTTTATATGATAAAAATATTTTATTAAAAAAAATAAAATTTTTTACAAAAAAAAATGCTCAAAAACAAGAACAAGCACGTAATAAAATATTAATTTTTATATATAATTTAATTAATATTATTGCAAAAAAAGGTAAATATAATCTTGTATTAGATGCTTCTGCTGTAGCTTATATGAAAAATGTTAAAGATATTACAAATGATGTAATTGATTTAGCAAATCAACAAAAGAATGTTTTTTCTTTTTAATAAAGAAAGTTTAAATAGATTAATTACAAAAAAATTATATAATAAATTTATCTTTATTAAAATAATTAAAATAATATGTCAGATATTAATGAATTATTATCTAATTTACCACATAGATATCCCTTTATTTTAGTAGATCGTATTATAGCATTTAAAAAATTTACATTTTTAAATGCTATAAAAAATATTTCTATAAATGAACCTTATTTTCAAGGGCATTTTCCTCAAAATCCAATTTATCCAGGAGTTTTATTATTAGAATCTATGATACAAACTTCAGTACTTTTATTATATAAAAGTATAAATAATAAAAAATTAAAAAAAAACATATTTTATTATCTTACTGGTATTGATAAAGTACGTTTTAAAAAACCAGCTTTTCCTGGAGATCAAATAATGATAGAAAGTAATTTAGAAAAACAAAAAAATTCATTAATATTTTTTAATAACACAGCAAAAATTAATAATAAAATTATTTGTCAATCAAAAATAATATGTATGAAAATTTTAAAATAAAAAATATGAATTATCCAAAATTTATTCACCTACATGTACATAGTGATTATTCTATTAAAGATGGCCTAGCTAAAATCAAACAAATCTTAAAAAAAAGCGTATTATTAAATATGCCAGCAATAGCCATTACTGATTTGAATAATATATTTGGTTTAATAAAATTTTATAAAATAGCTCATGAATTAGGATTAAAAGCTATTATTGGAGTAGATTTAAAAATTAAAAATTTTGAAAACATTAATTCTAATAAATATTCAATATTAACTATATTGGCAATGAATAATATTGGGTTACAAAATATTAAATTATTAATTTTTTATGCTTATAAAGATGGTTATAATGATGATTTAGGACCTGTTATTAATTATAATTTACTTAAAAAGTATAATAAAGGATTAATTATTTTATCTGGAAGTTTACAAGGAGAAATAGGAATAAATATTTTAAAAGAAAATTTCTTTCTAATAAATAAAATAATTAATTTTTTTAAAAAATATTTTTATAATTGTTTTTATTTTGAAATAACCAGAACTAATTATGATAACGAAGAAATTTATATTAATTCAATATTAAAACTATCTCAGTATTTTTCTATTCCTATAGTAGCAACTAATAATGTACGTTTTTTAAATAAAGAAGATTTTTATCATCATCAGATAAGAGTTGCAATTAATAAGGGATATAACTTAAATCAAATTAATAAAAAATCTCTTTATAATAAAGAACAATTTTTGAAAAATACAGAAGAAATGTGTTCTTTATTTAAAGATATTCCTGAAGCACTATCTAATAGTGTAGAAATATCTAAAAGATGTAATGTTTTTTTATCATTTGGTAAATATTTTTTACCAAAATTTTATATAAAAAAAAATATCTCTCCTGAAAAATATATTGTTAAAAAATCTTATATAAGTTTAGAAAAAAAATTAAAAATTTTATATCCAGAATCAAATTTATTTAAAATAAAAAAAAATATCTATCAAAAAAGATTAAATCATGAATTAAATATTATAAATAAAATGGGATTTCCTAGTTATTTTCTTATAGTTATGGAATTTGTCAAATGGGCAAAAAAAAATAATATTCCAGTTGGGCCTGCAAGAGGATCTGGAGCTGGTTCATTAGTAGCTTATGTTTTAGATATTACTAATTTAGATCCTATAAAATTTGATTTAATTTTTGAAAGATTTTTAAATATGGAAAGAATATCATTACCAGATTTTGATATTGACTTTTGTATGGAAAAACGTGATTTAGTTATCAATCATGTAAAAGAAATATACGGCAAAGAATTAGTATTCCAGATTATAACTTTTGGAACTATGACTGCAAAATCTGTGATAAGAGACGTAGGTAGAGTTTTAGGATATCCATACGATTTTATTAATCGTATTTCAAAATTAATTCCTTTTGATTTAGGTATTAATCTAAAAAAAGCATTTATGAATAATAAAAAATTATCTGATTTATATAAATCAGATAATAATATAAAAGAATTAGTTATTACTTCTATAAAATTAGAAGGCACAATAAGAAATATAGGTAAACATGCAGGGGGTATTGTAATATCCCCTGATAATATTATAAAATATACAACTATATATTGTGATTATAATGGAGAAAATATAGTTACTCAATTTGATAAAAATGATATAGAAGAAATTGGTTTAGTAAAATTTGATTTTTTAGGATTAAGAACTTTAACTGTAATTAATCATTCTGTAAATATGATTAATAAAAAATTAATTAAAGACAATAAAAAATTAATTGATATTAATAATATTATATTAGATGATAAAAAAATTTTTAATTTTTTAAAATTAGCTAAGACTACGGGTATATTTCAATTAGAATCAAAAGGTATTAAAAAATTAATTAAACAATTAAAACCAGATAATTTTGAAGATTTAATTGCATTATTAGCATTATTTAGACCAGGACCCTTACAATCAGGTATGGTTGAAAATTTTATTAATCGCAAACATGGGAAAGAAATTATTTCATATCCTGATAAAAATTGGCAACATAAAAAACTAAAACCAATATTACAATCTACTTATGGAGTTATTTTATATCAAGAACAAGTAATGAAAATAGCCCAAGTACTAGCAGGATATAGTTTAGGAGAGGCAGATATCTTAAGAAGAGTAATAAGTAAAAAACAACATAAAGAAATGGAAAAACAAAGAAAGCGGTTTTTATATGGTGCAAAAAAATTAGAAATTAATACTACCTTATCTATGAAAATTTTTGATTTTTTAGAAAAGTTTGCTTCATATGGTTTTAATAAATCTCATTCTGCCGGATATGCTTTAATATCTTATCAAACTTTATGGTTAAAATTATATTATCCTTCTGAATTTATGGCTGCTGTTTTAACATCAGAAATGGATAATATAAATAAAATTATTTATTTAATTAATGAATGTAAAAATTTAAAAATTAATATTTTACCACCTAATATTAATAATAGCTTATATAAATTTCATGTAGATAAAAATGGTAATATAATATATGGATTAGGAGCTATTAAAGGTATTGGGCAACAACAAGCTTATAATATCCTTAAAGCTAGAAAAAAAAATGGTTATTTTAAATCTATATTTGATTTTTTTACTAAAATTAATTTTAAAAAAATAAATAAAAGGGTTATAGAAGTATTAATATTATCTGGATCATTAGATGATTTTAATTTTAACAGAGGATTATTAATAAATAATTTAGAAAAAATTACAAAAATTATTAATAAATATTTAGAAGAAAAAAAAACAGGACAGATAGATTTTTTTAATAAAAAAAATAAAGTCTTATTAGAAGATAATAAATATCTTGATAATAATATTAACTTATTTTGGACTAAAAAAAATATCCTTATAAAGGAAAAAAATATTTTAGGTTGTTATTTAACAGGCCATCCATTAAAAGGATATTTAAAAGAAATTTTATTCTATACAAAAGAAAATAATATACAAAATAATCTTATTAATTTTAAAAAAACTAATAGAATACCTAAAAGAATAACAATAGGGGGTATTATTAGTAATATACGTACTTTTTATAATACGAAAAAACAAAAATTTCTTTTTTTTGATCTAGATGATAGTTCTGATATTATTGAAATACATTTATCATTAGATATGATAAATAATAATAATATTATTATATTAAATAATATTATTATAATAAATGGAATTTTATACTTTAATAATTTATTAAAATTATTTATTTGTGATGCTAATAGTATTTTAAAAATTACAACTGCTAGAAAAAAATACTTAAATAGTATAAACGTTATTTTTATAAATAAAAAAATTTTAAAAAATATGTTTTTTTTAAAAAATTTAAAAAAAATTTTATTTTTTAAAAAAAAAAATATAAAAAATATACCAATATATTTTTTTTATAAAAGTTCCAATATTAAAAATAAAATTTTTTATAAAAAATCTTATTTTCTTTCTATCGAAGAAAATAATTTTGATAAATTTATTAATTTATTAGATAATAATATTAAACTAGAATTTAATTAAAATTTTATTATTTAAATTTTAATATAAAATATTAAAATATGTTAATAGAAAAAAAAACACAAGAGATATTATATAAATATAAAAAAATATTAATAGCATATAGTGGAGGTATTGACTCTACAGTTTTGCTATATAATTTATTTAAATTAAGAAATAAATATTCCTTATTATTAAGGGCTATTCATATTAACCATAATTTAAATTATAAATCAACGTTTTGGATGAAACAATGTTTTTTGCAATGTAAAAAATGGAATATATCTTTTATATATAAAAATATATATATTAAACATAAAAACAATATAGAACAATATGCACGAAAAAAAAGGTATCAAATTTTTAAAAATATTATATATAAAAATGAAATTTTAGTTACAGCTCATCATTTAGATGATCAATGTGAAAATTTTTTTTTATTTTTAAAAAGAGGGAGTGGGCCAAAAGGATTATCAGGAATATCTAAAATTAAAATTTTTGATAATTTAATTTTATTTCGTCCATTACTTAAAATAAGTAAAAAACAAATAATTTGTTATGCTATAAAAAAAAAATTAAAATGGATAGAAGATCCTAGTAATAAAAATATAAAATATGATCGTAATTTTTTACGTAATATTATTTTACCAAAAATAACTACTAGATGGCCGTTTTTTAAAAATGCAGTTATTAGATCTATACAAAATTATAAAGAACAAGAAGAATTATTAACAGATTTAATAAATCCAATATTAATTAAATTAATACAAAAAGATAATAGTTTATTTATTAAACCATTATATAATTTTAATATAATAAAAAGAAATTTTATTATGAGAAAATGGATAGAATATAATAAATATTATTATATGCCTTCTAGAAAAATATTATCCATTATATGGAATGAAATTGTTTGTTGTAAAAATCATAATACTCCTCAAATTAAAATTGGACAATATATTATTCGTAAATATAAAAATTATTTATATTGTATAAAATATTTTCCTAATCTACAAAAAAATACTATTTTAGTATGGGATAATATTAATATCCCTCTTATATTACCTAATAAATTAGGAAAATTAATAATATTAAATCTTAATTTAAATTATAAAAAAGAATCAATATATATTAGAAAACCACATAATAATGAAATTATATATATAAGATTTAATATTTCAGAAAAATGTTATTTTAATGGAATTAAAAATAAAAAAAATATTAATTATATATGGAAAAAGTTATCTGTTCCTAAATGGAAAAGAGACCAAATCCCATTATTATTTTATAATAATATACTAATTGCAGAATTAGAACATAAATTAGTTACCAAAGAGGGTATAGCAAGTATTTTTAAAAAAGATAATTTTTTTATCTTTTGGAAAAAAATATATTAAAACATTTATTTAGTTTAATTTTGTTAAAAATAAAATCAACAATTAAATCAATAGAAATAATATTTTTGAGTCCTGTTTTTCTATCTTTATATTCAATATTCTTACCAAGAATATTATCATAATTAATAATTATGATATGTGGGACACCAATAAGATCTATATCAGCAAACATAGCACCAGGATTTAAATTTCTGTTATCAAGAATAACATTGATTCCTAATAATTTAAATTTTTTATAAAGTAAGAAAGAATATTTTTCAACTATAAAATATTTATTTATATTAATTGGAATAATTGCTACTAAGAAAGGAGCTAATAATGAATTTGGCCAATAAATCCCTTGAGAATCGTAATTTTGTTCTATTATAGCTGCAATTAATCTTGAAATACCAATTCCATAACAACCCATATATATTGGTTTTTTAATTTTATTTTTATCATAAAGATATGCATTCATTATTTTGGAATATTTTTTACCAATTTGAAAAATATGTGCTATTTCAATACTACGTTTAATTTTTACTAAATTTTTATTGTCTAGCATTAAATTATTTTTAGTTATACCCCGAAGATCTTGAATATTAGAAGGTATAGGTAAATTTATTTTCCAATTTATATTAATTAAATATTTGTCTTTAATATTAGCGCCTATAATAAAATTATACATATTAACTATAGAATAGTCCCCAATAATAGGGATTTTTAAATTAAAAGGTCCTATTGAATTTATATTTATGTTAAAAAATTTTTTTATTTCTATTTCTGATAAAATTTTAATTATTTTATTATTAATTTTTTTAATTTTATGTAAATTTAATTTATAATCAGCTCTTATTAATAAAGCAATAAAAGGATTTATTTTATCCGATGTTTGTATAATATTTGTTTTAATAATATTTTTTATTGATGAATTACAAATTTTAGCTAAACTTTCATAGTTTAAACAATTTTTTAAATTTAATATTTTTTTTTTAAGAATTTTTTTTTTATTTATATTATTTTTTTTATAAATAAAATATTCTCCTAATTTTTTATTGAAGAATAATTTTTTATCTTTAGATAAATAAATTGAATTTTCTCCATTTTGAGAAAAAATATGAAATTCATGAGAAATGTCACCTCCAATAACATTATTATCTGCTTTTTTAACTAAAAAATTTATATTAATAATATTAAATATTTTTTTATAAGTTTTTAGTACAATATTATAAGTTTCTTTTAAAGAAAAATCATCCATATGAAAAGAATAACTATCTTTCATTAAAAATTCTTTAGCACGTATAACTCCTAATCGTGATCTAATTTCATCTCTAAATTTTGTTTGAATTTGATATAAGTGAATAGGTAAATATTTATATGATTTAATTTCATTTTTTATTAAATAAGTTATAACTTCTTCATGAGTAGGTCCTAAAATAAAACTATGTTTTCTACGATCTAAAGTTTTTAATAATTCATCACCATAATCATTTATACGTCCACTTTGTTCCCATATATTACTTGGATGTAATATAGGTAATAATAATTCTATTGCTCCTATATCTTTCATAAAATAATGTATTATTTTTTTAAAATTATTAATTACTTTTAATCCAGTAGGTAACCAAGTATATATTCCTGAAGATAATTTTCTAATCATTCCTGCTTTAATCATTAAAGAATGACTATTGATATTGTTATCAAGTATTTTATTTTTAGATGTAAAAAATAAATATTTAGTTGTTAACATTTAAACTCCTTGTAAAATTAAATATTTTTAAAAAAATTATATAAAATATTTTTATTTATAAAATAAATAATTTAACCAATTTAAAAATAATAAATTCCCATGACTTCTCCAATTATTTTTTGGTATTAATTTTTGATTATTAAAAGGATAATAATTATATGGTATATTAATATTTAATCCATTTTGTAAATCATTTAAATATTCTTGATTTATTGTTAAAGCATCATATTCTGGATGACCAGTAATAAATATATATTTATTATCATTACTTGAAAAAATATACACACCAGCTTTCCTTGAATAAGAAATAATTTTAAAATCAGTATAATGTTTTATAAAATTTAAAGAAAAATCAGAATATCTAGAATGAGGGACAAAAAAATAATCATCAAATCCTTGAACTAAAAAATTTTTTTTTAATAAAATTTTATGCTTAAAAATACCTAAAATTTTTGATTTATTAATTTTTTTTGGTATATTATATAATATGTTTAATATTGCTTGGACAGACCAGCATATAGAAAAAATAGAATTAACATGTTCTTTTGCCCAATGTATAATTTTTACAAATTCTTTCCAATATCTTATATCTGTAAAATTAATTAATCCTAAAGGAGCACCTGTAATAATTAAACCATCATAATATTTATTATCTATTTGATCTAAATTTAGATAAAATTTATTAATATGATTAATTGATAAATCATTAGATGATTTATTATCTCGTATAGATAATAATGATAAATCTATAAATAAAGAAGAATTAGATAATAATCTAATTATTTGATTTTCTGTTTCAATTTTTTTAAACATTAAATTTAAAAAAAGTATTTTTAATGAATTTGAATGTTTTTGATATTTTTTAGATTTTATTAATAAAAATATATTTTCTTTTTTTAAAAAATTAATAGCAGGTAATTGTTTTGGAACTATTACTGGCATATATCTTTATTCCTTATTTAAATATTTAATAAATAAATATTTTTTATATTACTAAATTAGTAAGTATATATTTTAAGAATCATAAAATATTTAAATAAAAAATGATATATTTATTTACTTAATAATAAGAAAATTTATTTTTTTTATGAGATGTTACATCAAGTACTCCTTTTATTTTTGGAAAATTATATATTATTTCTTTTTCAATCCAATTTTTTAACGTATGATTACTCATTGAACATCCTTGACAACCACCATGAAATTCTAATAATAAAATATTATTAATTGTTATATTTTTTAATATAATAAATCCTCCATGATTTAATAATTTGGGATTAATTATATTTTTCAAAAAATTATTAATATCTTTTTTAAGATTTTTTATATTTTTAATATTTTTTATTTTTTTATTATTTAGAATAATAAATTCTAATTTTGTAGATAATTTTTTTTTTATAAAATCTATTTTTATATCTTCTAAAAATTTAGAACTACTATATTCTACAAATATATTTAGTTTTTTAAAATTTAATTTAATATCATTATTTTTAATTTTTTGTATATTACAAAAAGAAACATTTCCTTTAAATATATTATTTTTAATTAAAACTGAAATTCTAATACATATATTTTTATTTTTTTTAGATAATAATTTTAAAAAATATTCTTGTGCTGATTGTGTTATTTGTAACATAATTAATAAACAAATTATTAAAATATTTATTTTAATAATAAATGTTTTTTTTAAAAAAACAATATTTTTTATAAAAAATTTTTTATTAAAAAAATATTTTCAATATTAATTTTTTATTATAAAATAAAAAAATATTATTTAATTATTCAGTTTATAATATTATAATAAATATAAATGAGAAATAATATATGCGTTATCCAATGCTTAATATTGCTATACGTATAATACGAAATATTGGAAATTTTATTATAAAAAATTATGAGATACAAAGTATCAATATATTTGATAGTAATTATGATAGTAATATTTTTATAAAAAAAATTAATAAAAATTTAATTAATATAATTACTAAAATATTTTATAATATATATTCAAAAAATATTATTATTTTAAATAAAGAAAATTTTTTTATTATTAAATATAAAAAAACTACATGGATTATCAATCCTTTAGATGGGATTATGAATTTTTTAAAAAAAATACCTCATTTTTCAATATCTATAGCTATTTGTATCAAAGAAAAAACAGAAATTGCTTTAATATATGATCCATTAAAAAATGATTTATTTACTGCAATAAGAGGTAAAAATGCTCAATTAAATGGATATAAATTACGTTGTGATATATATAATAAAGAAAATAATTTTTTATTATTTGCATTAAATACTAATTATTTTTTTTTAAAAAAAAATAATATTAATCTATTTAATTTATTTAAAAATAATTTAATTGGAATAAGAATTAGTGGTTCTTTATCTTTAGATTTAGCTTATTTAGCTGCAAATAAAATTAATTGTTATATTAATAATAATGTAAAAAATTTTAATTATTTACTTGCTGGTGAATTAATAATAAAAGAATCAGGGGGATTAATAACAGATTTTATTGGAAATTATAATTATAAAAATTCTTCTAATATATTAGCTGGTAATTCTAATATTATAAAATTAGTAATTTCTAATATTTAAAATATTTTATAAAGTATATATATTATTAACTTTAATAATATTAAAATATTTCTTATAGGATAATTTATTATCTTTAATAATATTAAATATTTTGGAAATACAATAATAATGATTATAAAAAAAATAAAAAAAAAAATAATATCTAAATTACAACCTATATATTTAAAAATTAATGATAATAGTCAATATCATAATCATATAAATAATAATATTAAAAATTTAATAACTCATTTAGAAATTATTATTGTGAGTAATGTTTTTAATAAAACAACATTAATTACTAGGCATAGACTAATTTATCATATTTTAGGGAAAAAAATAAATAATATTCATTCATTATCATTAAACACTTATACATTATCTGAATGGGAAAAATTTCAGAATAAATAAAAATTTATAACATTTTTTATGAAAGGATAATAATGTCATATAAAAAAAATAATGAAATTATTCAAAAAAATCAAATTAATACAATTCCAATTGTAATCGAAAATACCTCAATAGGAGAAAGATCATATGATATTTATTCTAGACTATTAAAAGAACGTATTATTTTTTTAACTGGACCTATCGAAGATAATATGGCAAATTTAATAGTTGCTCAAATTTTATTTTTAGATTCACAAAATTCACAAAAAGATATATTTATATATATAAATAGCCCCGGAGGTATCATTACATCAGGAATGTCTATTTATGACACTATGCAATTTGTAAATTCTGATATTAGTACACTTTGTATCGGTCAAGCATGTTCCATGGCTGCATTTTTATTAGCTTCTGGTAAAAAAAAGAAAAGATTTTGTTTACCTAATTCTAGAATAATGATACATCAACCTTTAGGTAGTTATCAAGGACAAGTAACAGATATAGAAATTCACACTCAAGAAATTTTAAGAATTAAAAATTCTATAAATAAACTTATGTCATTACATACAGGAAAATCTATTTCAATTATTGAAAAAGATACAAATAGAGATAGATTTTTATCAGCGCAAGAAGCGATAGAATATGGTTTAGTAGATAATATTATTACGAGTAAAAAATAATATTTATATTTTTTAAATTTTCTAAAATATAAATTATAAAATTTATTGTTTTATTTATTAAAATGAGGTTTTTAATGACATATAATAAGGAGAATGTAAAAATAAAATTTTCTTGTTCCTTTTGTAAAAAAAATCAAGATGAAGTAAAAAAAATAATTTCAAGCAATCAATCGGTTTTTATTTGTGATGAATGCGTTAAATTATATTATAATATTTTAGAAGAACAAAGTATCAATAAAAATAATATTTTTTTTAAAAATAAAAATTTGGAGTTTATGACTCCACATAAAATTTTTGATTATTTAAATAATTATATTATTAGTCAATCACATGCTAAAAAAATACTTGCAGTATCTGTATATAATCATTACAAAAAATTAAATAATTATAATAAAAAAAATAATATAATTGAAAAAAGTAATATTCTTTTATTAGGTCCTACAGGAAGTGGAAAAACATTATTAGCTGAAACACTTGCACGTTTTCTTAACGTCCCATTTGCTATTACTGATGCAACTACTTTAACAGAAGCTGGATATGTTGGAGAAGATGTAGAAAATATTATACAAAAATTATTACAAAATGCTAACTATGATATAAAAAAAACAGAATATGGTATAATATATATTGATGAAATTGATAAAATTGCACGTAAATCAGAAAATGTTTCTCTTACTAGAGATGTTTCTGGAGAAGGTGTACAACAAGCTTTATTAAAATTAATTGAAGGTACTATTGCTTCTGTACCTCCAAAAGGAGGACGTAAACATCCCCAACAAGATTTTATCCAAATAAATACTAAAAATATTTTATTTATTTGTGCAGGTTCTTTCTATGGATTAGAAGATATTATTTCTAATAGAATTAATATAACAACTAATATAGGATTTCATTCGAAAACAAAAAAAAATATTAATAAAATTAAAAATAGATATAAACTTTTAAAAAAAGTACTTCCAGAAGATCTAATTAAGTTTGGCTTAATACCAGAATTTATAGGAAGATTACCTATTAGAGTTGCATTAAATGAACTTAACGAAAAAAAATTAGTACAAATCTTGTTAAAACCTAAAAACGCTCTTATTAAACAATATAAAATTTTATTTGAATATGAAAATATTAAATTAGAATTTGATAATAGTGCGATTAAAGCAATTGCTAAAAAATCTATTGTATTAAATACTGGAGCTAGAGGATTAAGATCAATTTTAGAAAAATCATTATTAAATATAATGTATGATATGCCTTCAATAAAAAATATATATAAAATTAAAATTAATAGTGAAGTTATTGATAATTTATCTGAACCTATTATTAAATATAAAAAAAATTAATTATTTTATATATATAGATATTTTTAACATATTTTAATAAAGAGAGAAATGTATGAATTCTGAGCATTCAGAAAAAATTATAATTCCTGTTTTACCATTACGTGATGTTGTTGTATATCCACATATGGTAATTCCTTTATTTATTGGAAGAGATAAATCTATTCGTTGTTTAGAAGCTGCTATGAATAATGATAAAAAAGTTATGTTAGTTGCACAAAAAGATGCATCTAATGATAATCCTAGTTTAAATGATTTATTTACTGTTGGGACAATTACTTCTATTTTACAAATGTTAAAATTACCTGATGGTACTGTTAAAATTTTAGTAGAGGGATTACAAAGAGCAAAATTAACTATTGTATTTGATAGTGATAGTTATTTTACAGCACAAATAGAATATTTATCTTCTCCAATTCTTAAAACTAAAGAACAGGAAATTTTAATAAGAACATCTATTAATCAATTTGAACGATATACAAAATTAAATAAAAAAATTCCTCCAGAAGTATTAAATTCATTAAATAATATTAATGAAGCTGCTAAATTAGCAGATACTATAGCAGCACATCTTCCTTTAAAATTATCTAATAAGCAATTAATATTAGAAATGTCTAATATTAATGAAAGATTAGAATATTTAATGGCTATTATGGAATCTGAAATTGATTTATTACAAATAGAAAAAAAAATTCGTAATAGAGTTAAAAATCAAATGGAGAAAAGCCAAAAAGAATATTATTTAAATGAACAAATGAAAGCTATTCAGAAAGAATTAGGAGAAATAGATGAACATCCTAATGAAAATGAAATTTTAAAAAAAAAAATAAAATTAGCAAAAATGCCTAAAGAAGCAAAGGAAAAAACATATTCTGAATTAAGAAAATTAAAAATGATGTCTCCTATGTCTGCAGAAGCAACAGTAGTACGAGGATATATAGAATGGATGATACAAATACCATGGAATATAAAAAGTAGATTAAAAAAAAAATTATATAAAGCAAAGAAAATCTTAGATAAAGATCATTTTGGGTTAGAATCTGTTAAAGAACATATTTTAGAATATTTAGCTGTTCAAAACAGATCTAATAAAATTAGAGGACCTATCTTATGTTTAGTAGGACCTCCAGGTGTAGGAAAAACTTCTTTAGGAAAATCTATTGCAAGAGCTACAGGACGTAAATTTATTAAAATTGCATTAGGAGGTATTAAAGATGAAGGAGAAATTAGAGGCCATCGTAGAACATATATTGGTTCTATGCCTGGGAAAATTATTCAAAAAATGGTAAAAGCAGGAGTAAAAAACCCATTATTATTATTAGATGAAATTGATAAAATATCATATGATATGAGAGGAGATCCTGCAGCAGCCTTATTAGAAGTTTTAGATCCAGAACAAAATATTGCTTTTAATGATCATTATCTTGAAATAGATTATGATTTATCTAATGTTATGTTTGTAGCAACGTCAAATTCTTCGATACATATACCATTACCTCTTCTCGATAGAATGGAAGTTATTAAAATTACAGGTTATACAGAAGACGAAAAATTAAATATAGCAAAAAAATATTTATTACCAAAACAGTTTAATCGTAATGCTTTAAAAGAAAAAGAATTAATTATTAATGATAGAGCTATTATAGATATAATTCGGTATTATACTAGAGAATCAGGAGTTAGAGGATTAGAAAGAGTTTTGTCTACATTATGTAGAAAAACTGTCAAAGCTATTTTAATAGAAAAAAATATTAAATCTATTAAAATAGATTGTTTGAATTTAAAAAAATATTTAGGTGTAAAAAAATTTGATTATGGTAAAGCAGAAAATGAAAATTTAATAGGGCAAGTTACTGGCTTAGCATGGACAGAAGTTGGAGGAGAATTATTAACTATTGAGGCTGTATGTATACCAGGTAAAGGGAAATTAACATATACAGGATCTCTTGGAGAAGTTATGCAAGAATCAATACAAACAGCTTTAACTGTAGTAAAAGCAAGGACAAAAAAATTAAATATTAATATTGAATTTTATAAAAACATAGATATTCATATACATGTTCCTGAAGGAGCTACCCCAAAAGATGGACCTAGTGCAGGTATATCTATGTGTACAGTACTTGTATCTAGTTTAACTAATAATCCTGTAAAAGCTAATTTAGCTATGACTGGAGAAATTACTTTAAGAGGTCAAGTATTAGCTATCGGGGGGTTAAAAGAAAAATTATTAGCTGCTCATAGAGGAGGTATTAATATAGTTTTAATTCCGGAACAAAATAAAAAAAATTTAGAAGATATACCAAAAAATATTATTACAGATTTAAAAATTTTAACAGTAAAAAATATTGAAGAAGTATTTTTATTAGCTTTACAAAACAAACCATATTAATATTTTAATTTAAAGTAAAATTTTATATGTTAAAAAAAATTGTTAATTTAACTAGACAACTTATTAAATGTCATTCTATTAGTCCTGATGATGCAGGATGTCAAAATATTTTGATTAAACTTTTAAAAAAATTAAATTTTAATATAAATTTAATAAATATTAAAGATACAAATAATTTTTGGGCAATACATAATAATCATAAAATTATGTATAATACTTTAGTTTTTGCTGGACATACAGATGTAGTTCCTCCTGGGGAAGTTACTAAATGGAAATTTGATCCTTTTAAGGCTATTTTAGATAAAAATATTTTATACGGTAGAGGAGTTTGTGATATGAAAGGTTCTTTAGCCGCAATGATTTTTGCGGCTAAAAAATTTATTACAAAATATCATGATTATAATGGGCGTATAGCTTTTCTTATTACTTCAGATGAAGAAGGTAATGCAACAAATGGTACTATTAAAATTATAAATCATTTATTAGAAAAAAAAGAAAAATTAGATTTTTGTATTTTAGGTGAACCTACAAGTAATAAAATTATTGGAGATAATATTAAAAATGGAAGAAGAGGGTCATTAAATATTAAATTAAAAATAATAGGTATACAAGGACATGTTGCATATCATAATTTAGCAAAAAATCCTATTCATATGGTTATCCCTTTACTTCATAAATTAATATTAATTAATTGGAGTAAAAAAAATAATTTATTTCCAGAAACTAGTATGCAAATAACAAGAATTAGTTCAGATATTAAAAATAATAATATTATACCAGGAAATATTATTATATTTATAAATTTTCGATTTAATAATGAAATATGCTATCAAAATATATTAAAAACTTTTAATAATATTATAAGAAAATATATAATAAAATATGAAATTAAATGGGAATTATCAGGATTACCATTTTTAAGTACTTCAAAAAATTATATAAAAGAAAAAAATTTAATAGAAATAGTCAAAAAAAGTATTTATTCAATTAATCATATATATCCCACATTAATTAATAATGGAGGGACTTCTGATGGGCGTTTTATAATAAAAACAAAAGCACAAATTGTTGAATTAGGTTTAATTAATTCAACTATTCATAAGATTAATGAACATGTTAATATAAATGATTTATATATTTTATATAAAATATATTATAAAATAATAAAAAAAATTTTTATTTTTTAAAATAAAAATTTAATTTAAAATTAAAAATATCTTTACTATATAAAATATTTTAATAAAAAATTAAATTATTCTTTTGAAATGTAATTTCAAAAATAAAATTTTTATAATAAAAATTATTTATTAATATTAATAATATCTGTTACTGATCCTGTATATATTTCTGCAGCTATACCTATAGATTCATAAAAAGTTGGATGTGCATGAATGGTAAGTGCAATATCTTCTATATCACAACCCATTTCAATAGCTAAACTTATTTCACCTAATAATTCTCCTGCATTATATCCAATAATACTACCTCCTATAATTCTATTAGAATTTTTCTCTACAATTAATTTAGTTAATCCATCTTCCTCATTAGAGGAAACTGCTCTTCCTAATGAATTCCAAGGGAAAGAAGCAATTTTATAATTGATATTATTTTTTATAGCTTTTTTTTCTGTTATACCTACCCAAGCTATTTCTGGATTAGTATAAGCTATTGATGGGATAACTTTAGGAATAAAGTAATGATTTTTCCCAGCAATAACTTCTGCAGCTAAATGTCCTTCATGAATACCTTTATGTGCAAGCATAGGATTTCCAACAACATCACCTATTGCATATATATTAGGAATATTAGTTCTCATTTGATTATCTACATTAATAAACCCATAATTATTAATTTTAATTTTATTAAATTTTTTATTAATATAATTAGAGTTAGGTTTTCTACCTATAGCAATAATAATATTATCATATTGTTTTGAATAAATAGATTTATTATTATCAGTCATATGAACTTGTAATAAATTATTACTATCTATTGATAGTACTTTAGTACCTAATAATATATTAAATTTATTTTGTATATTTTTTTTATATACCTGCATAATATCATCATCAACTTCTGGTAAAAAATTATTTGAAATATCTACTATATCTATTTTAGATCCAAAAGATTGATAAATTGTTGCCATTTCTAAACCAATAATACCACTTCCTACAATCAGCATTTTTTTAGGAATTTTTTTTAAAAATAATGCATCTGTAGAATTCCAGATCCTATGATCTTCATAAGGAATAAATGGTAATTTAATAGGATGTGAGCCAGTTGCTATTATTGCATTTTCAAATAAAATTTTAAGAGTTTTACTATCATAATTAATAATATTTAAACTATTTTCTGTTTCAAAAAATCCCATTCCATTTATAATATCTACATTACGTTTTTTTGAAAGAAAATTTAACCCATTAGTTAGTTTATTAATAATATTATATTTAAATTTAATAATATTATTAATATTAATTTCAGGGATATTGTTAAAAATTCCATTTTTTAATAAATTTTGATTTTCTTTGATAATTTTTGCAATATGTAATAATGTTTTAGAAGGAATACACCCTACATTTAAACAAACTCCACCTAAATTTTTATAATTTTCAACTATTATTGTTTTTAATCCTAAATCACTACAACGAAAAGCTGCAGAATATCCTGCAGGTCCTCCCCCAATTACAACAACTTGAGTTTTTATTACATTATTCATGATATAATCTCTATTAATTAATAATTAATATGTTTGAATTTATAAAAAAAGTTATATTAATATATTTCTAATATCAGATATTAACATACAAATATAATTTAAAAAATTAATACCTTCAACTCCATTAATTACTCTATGATCATAAGATAATGATAATGGTAACATTAATTTTGGAATAAATTTATTATTATTTTTATTCCATATTGGTTTTATATTAGCTTGTGATATACCTAGAATTGCTACTTCTGGTGCATTAATTATTGGTGTAAAAAAACTACCTTTAAATTGTCCTAAATTAGAAATTGTAAAACAACCTCCTTGCATATCAAGAGGATGTAATTTATTTTTTTTTGCTTTATTAGCTAAATCAAGTAATATTTTAGATACATCATTAATACTTTTATTTAAAACATCAAAGATTACAGGTACTAATAAACCTCTTTTTGTATCAATAGCAATTCCAATATTAAAATATTTTTTTATTATTAAATTTTGGTTTAAATCAGATAAAGAAGAATTAAAATTAGGATATTTTTTTAATGCATGTGCACATATTTTTATTATAAAACTTAATAAAGTTAACTTTATATTTTTTTGTTGTTTATGAAATTCATTATTTTTTTTAATTCTAAATTTCTCTAATTCTGTAATATCAGTTTCAATATGTTGTGTAACATGAGGAATATTTTTCCAATTATTAGATAAATTTTTACTAGTAGTTTTTTGTATATTATTTAAAATAATTTTTTCACAAGATCCAAATTTTGTATAAATTGATGAAAATTTTTCAAAATTATTATTATCTAATTTTTTATTTTTATCAAAATATTTTAATATATCTTCTTTAGTAATTCTATTTTTTAAACCACTTCCTTTTATATTTTCTAAATTAATATTTAATTTTCTTGCCATCTTTCTGATAATAGGTGAAGCATATATATAATTTTTTTTTTCTATATTTAAAATTTTATTTTTTTCAAGATTATTATTTCTAATAATATTATTTTTTTTCTCTAAAATTTTAGATTCTTTTATTTCTTGATTATTTTTATTAAAAAAGTTTAACTTATCTAATTCTATTTTGTTGTTTTCTAATATTTTGTTAGAATCAATAATTAAATTATTTTTTTCATTATTTAATATTTCTAATATTATATCTCCTTTACGTATTTTATTCCCTATAGATATAAAAATTTTTTTAATTATCCCTTTTTGTGTAGAAGGAATTTCTATAGATGTTTTATCGCTTTCTACGGTCATAATTGATTGTTCTTCTAAAATTTCGTCTCCTTCCTTTACTAAAATATCAGTAATCTTCATCTCCTCTATTCCTGTATCAGGAAATTTTATTTTTTTATACATATTATCCCTTTTTCATGAAGTTCTAGGATTATTTTTATTTATATTAATTTTATATTTTTTAATAAAACGTAAAATTTTTTTTAAAGTAATTAAATTTAAATCTAATAATATATTTAACACCGCAAGTACTATATATAATTCATTAATTTCAAAAAAATCACGTAAATTTTGACGACTATCAGAACGTCCATAACCATCAGTACCTAAAACAAAATAATTATTAGTGGGGACATATTTACGAATTTGTTCTGCAAAAAGTTTCATATAATCTGTAGCAGCTACTGTTGGATAATTTTTCATTATATTTGTAATATAGGGAATACGACGTTTTTCAAAAGGATGTAATAGATTCCAATGATCACAATCTTGTCCTTCTCTAGCAATTTCAGTAAAAGAAGTTACACTAAAAATATCTGAATTAATATTATATTCATAATATAATATATTCGCAGCCTTAAACATATTACGTAATATTGCTCCTGAACCTAATAATTGTATAGTAATTTTATTTATAATATTTTTATTAGAATAAATTTTATATATACCTTTGCAAATTCCATTTATATTTTTTATATTTATTTCTGGCATATCGTAAAATTCATTCATAGTTGTTATATAATAATATATATTTTCTTGTTTTTTACCATACATTCTTTTTAAACCATTATGTATAATAACAGCTAATTCATATGCATAGGTAGGATCATATGAAATACAATTAGGAATGGTTAATGAATGAATATGGCTATGTCCATCTTCATGTTGTAATCCCTCTCCATTTAAAGTAGTACGTCCTGAAGTTGCTCCAATTAAAAAACCTCTAGCTTGTTGATCTCCAGCAGCCCAACAAAAATCTCCAATTCTTTGGAAACCAAATATAGAATAATAAATATAAAATGGGATCATAGGAAGATTATTTGTAGAATAAGAAGTAGCAGCCGCTAACCATGATGCAAATGCTCCAGATTCATTTATTCCTTCTTGTAAAATTTGTCCTTTAATATCTTCTTTATAATATGTTAATAGAGATTTATCTTGAGGGGTATATTTTAATCCATTTGAGTTATATATTCCTATTTGTCTAAATAATCCTTCCATTCCAAATGTACGAGCTTCATCAGCTATTATTGGTACTATTCTACTACTAATATTTTTATTTCTAAGTAATATATTTAATATACGTACAAATATAATTGTTGTAGATATTTTATTTTGTTTTTTAAATAAAATATTAAAATCTTCTAATTTAGGTAAAACTAATTTTTCTGTAAAATTAATTCTTCGATATGGAACATATCCGCCTAATTTTTTACGTTGATTATGTAAATATTTAAATTCTAAAGAATTTTTCTTAAAAGATAAATAAGGTAATTTATATAAATCTTTGTCATTAATAGGAATATGTAAATTATCACGTATATATTTTATTGTATTAATATCAATTTTTTTAATTTGATGAGCAATATTTTTGCTTTCAGCTATTTTCCCTAAACCAAAACCTTTTATTGTATGAAATAATATTACTATAGGTTTATTTTTTATTTTATAAGCTTTTTTAAAAGCTGTATAAATTTTTTTAGGATCATGTCCTCCATAACTTAATTTTTCTATTTCTTGATCAGAGAGATCTTTAACAAGTTCTAATGTTTCTGGAAATTTTCCAAAAAAATTTTTTCTAATATAAGATCCATTCTTAGAATTAAAATTTTGAAAATCTCCATCTAAAGTATTATTCATTAATTCAATGAGTTTGCCAGTTTTATCTTTTAATAACAAATTTTCCCAAGTATTACCCCAAATAACTTTAATAACTTCCCACCCAGCTCCTTTAAAAATACTCTCTAATTCATTAATAATTTTTCCATTACCATACACGGGACCATCTAATCTTTGTAAATTACAGTTTATTACAAAAATTAAATTATCTAATTTTTCTCTTGCAGCTATATTTAAAACTCCTTTAGATTCTGGTTCATCCATTTCTCCATCACCTAAAAATGCAAAAATTTTTCTATTTGTTTTTTTTTGTAATTCTCTGTTTTCTAAATATTTAATAAATTTAGCTTGGTATATTGCAGCTATTGGTCCTAATCCCATAGAAACAGTAGGAAATTGCCAAAAATTAGGCATAAGTTTAGGATGAGGATATGATGATAATCCGCTACCAAAAACTTCTTGACGGAAATTATTTAAATGATTAACACTGATACGTCCTTCAACAAAGGATCTAGCATATATTCCAGGAGAAATATGTCCTTGAAAATAAATAATATCTCCATTATTTTGATTATTATATGCTTTAAAAAAATGATTAAAACAAACTTCATATATATATGAAGCTGATTGATAAGAAGCAATATGACCACCTAAATCTAAATTTTTTTTAGAAGCTCTTAAAATAATCATTATTGAATTCCATCTAATGATAGATCTTATTTTTTCTTCTAAAATTAAATTTCCAGGATAAATATTATCTTGTTCTCTAGAAATAGAATTTACATAATTATTATTATGTAGATTAAAATTAATTCCATATTTATTAAGATGTATTATAGTTTTTTTTAATAAAAATTTAGCTCTTTCAATTCCTTCTTCTTTTATTACAGATTCTATAGATTGTATCCAATCATTTGTTTCAATTGGATCCACGTCATTATAAAAAATATAATTATCTGACATGGTCATTATTCCTTATTTTGATAAAAAATTATATAATATATAATTGAATTTTAACTATTTTATAATAAAATAATTTATTTATTAAAATTTATTCAAATATTATAGATAGATAATTTTTTTTAATTTTTAATTATTTAAATACTGATTATTGTTGTAATATCACCTTTTTTTTGTAGCCATTTACGACGATCTTCTGCTCTTTTTTTAGCTAATAACATATCCATTAGAGAAAATGTTTTTTGAATTTCTTTTTCATTATTATTTAATACTAATTGTATTAATCGACGACTATTAGGATTAAAAGTTGTTTCTCTTAATTGGGTTGGATTCATTTCACCTAATCCTTTAAATCTTTGTACATTTATTTTTTGTTGATCTTTTTTAAGATAATTTTGTTTTAAAATTTTATTTTTTTCATTTTCATCTAAAGCATAAAAAATTTTTTTCCCTAAATCTATTCGATATAAAGGAGGCATTGCAACATAAATATGTCCATTTTTTACTAATGGTAAAAAATGTTTTATAAATAAAGCACATAACAAAGTAGCAATATGTAATCCATCTGAATCTGCATCTGCTAAAATACAAATTTTATTGTATCTTAATTTTTTTAAATCTTCATTATTAGGATAAATACCTATTGCTAAAGAAATATCATATATTTCTTGTGAGGATAAAATTTCTTCAGAATTTATTTCCCATGTATTTAAAATTTTTCCTTTTAATGGCATTACAGCTTGAAAATTTTTATTTCTTGCTTGTTTTGCTGATCCTCCTGCGGAATCACCTTCTACTAAAAAAAGTTCTGTTTCTTTTTTATTATTAATAATACAATCGGATAATTTATTTGGTAAAATTGAGTTTGTGTTGTAATTTTTTTTTTTAATAAATTTTTTAGATTCTCTAATACGTTTTTGAGCATTTGTAATAAAAAGATCAATTAAAATAGAACTAATTTTAAAGTTTTGATTTAACCAAAGAATAAAAGAATCTCTTACTATGTTTGCAACAAATATAGTACATTGTCTAGAAGATAAACGTTCTTTTGTTTGACCTGTAAATTGAGGATCTTGAATTTTAATAGATAATACGTAAGAACATTGATACCAAATATCTTCTCCTAATAATTTTATATTTCTAGGTAACATATTGTGAAAATTACAAAAATGACGTATTGCATCTAATAACCCTAACCGTAATCCATTTACATGTGTACCTCCATATGTAGTAGGAATTAAATTAACATAACTTTCAGTAATAATATTATTATTATTTTCTGGAATCCAAAATAATGCCCAGTTTAAATGTTTAGTATCATTAAAATATTCTCCGATAAAAGGTAGATTTGGTATTGTAATTACGTTTTTTACTGAATTGATTAAATATTCTGATAATCCTTTTTTATAAATCCAACAATAATAATCTTTAGTATTTTTATTTGTAAAACATACTTTTAAATTTGAGCATAAAACTGCTTTTGCTTTTAATAAATTAATTAAATTAGAAATTAAAAAAGTATGATGTTCAAAAAATTTTTTATTAGGCCAAAACCTAATTTTAGTTCCAGTTTTTTGATTATCCATATTTTCATAAAATGAAAGATTTTGAGTTTTATATCCATTTTCAAAAACTATTTTATAAACTTTATTTTTACGAAAAATACTAACTTCCATTTTTTTTGATAATGCATTAACTACAGAAATACCTACACCATGTAATCCTCCAGAAAAATGATAATTTTTATTAGAAAATTTACCCCCAGCATGTAATCGACATAAGATAAGTTCAATAGCTGGGATACCTTCTCTAGAATGTATATCAGTAGGCATTCCTCTACCATCATCAATAACTTCTAATGATTGATCTTTATGTAAAGTTACAAAAATATTTTTAGCATAACCAGCTAATGCTTCATCTACACTATTATCTATGACTTCTTGAGCTAAATGATTAGGTCTAGTAAGATCAGTATACATACCAGGTCTACGTCTTACAGGATCTAATCCTTCTAAAACTTCTATTGAATCTGCGTTATATTGATTTAAATGGTTCATTTTTTATTAAGTATATAATAATTTTATATTTAAAATATAAAAAAAATCCATTTTAAGTCAATTAATTTTAATAAATATTTTATATAAATAAATTATTTTAATATTTTTAAGTTTTAAATATATAAAATAAAAAATTTTATTATATTATAACATATTTATTTAAAAATAAATTACCTATTTTATTTGATATTTTATAATTAAATAATTTTAAATATTTATTTTTTAAATTCTTTTTTTAAAATTATTAAAATGGTAAAACTACACGTAAATAACATTATTAATAACCATATTAAATACCACATTTTTTATTATCCATTTATTAAAAATTTATAATTATTTTATTTTAATAGTAAAAATCAGATTTTTTTTTGATCTTTTTTTTATTAAGATAAAAAAACATTTTTTTATAACACCAAAAAGTATAAAACAATACAATAGGCATAAATACAATAACTATATATAACATTATATTTAATGTTAATTGACTTGATGTCGCATTCCAAATAGTTAAACTTTGATAATATTTTATATTTGAAGGGAGAATAAAAGGAAACATTATAATTCCAATATTTAAGATTATACTAATAATAGTAAAAGAAGAACATATTAATGTTAATAATAATTTTTTATATATAGATGATAACAGTGTTAAAAATGGTAAAATTATACTTAATAAAGGTATTAAATATAAATATTTATAATTTTGAAAATTAGACATCCATGCTTTTCTTTGATGAAAAATATTATAATCTTTTACGTAAGAAATATTTGTTTTTTTATTAATAAAATAATTAATTTTATATCCTTTCATAAAAAATAAAATATTTATAAATGATAAAAGAACAAATATTACTAATAATATAGAAGATAATTTTAATACTTTTTGTAATCTATTATTAAGATTAGAATCTTTTATTCTTATTTGTAAATAAGATGCAGCGTGATTTATAATTAAAATTATAGTTGTAAAACTAATAATAAAACTAGATAAATTAAATGATTTTAAAAAATGTTTTTGAGAATATATATGATGATATTTATCAATATAAAATGGGATTCCTTCTAATATATTACTTAATATTAGTCCTAAAATTGCTGGGGGAATTATACTTCCTATTGAAATACATAAATCACAAATTTTTTGCCATATTTTATTTTTAATTTTTGAACGATATTCAAAACCTACAGGTCGTAAAAATAATGATAATAATAATAGTATCATCATTATATAAAAATGAGAAAATATTGTTGCATAAACAATAGGCCATGCAGCAAATAATGCTCCTCCAGTTGTAATTAACCATACTTGATTTCCATCCCAATGAGGAGCAATAGTATTTATCATTATTCTACGTTCAATATTATTTTTACCTATTATAAATAATAAAATACCAACTCCCATATCTAATCCATCAGTAATTAGAAATCCTGTAATTAATACACCAATTATTATTGACCAAATTAAACATAAAAATTCGTAATTCAACATTTAAATAACCTAATTATTTTTTTTTAAAATATTTTTTTGTAAAGTATTTTTTTCAAAAAAATATTTTCCAGTTTTTAAAATACTTGGCCCTACACTAGATATTTTATATATTAGATATAATTCTATTATTAATAAAATTGTATAAAAAACAAAAATTGTTATTATTGAAAATAATACTTCTGTAAGTTCTAAAGAAGAACCTGCCATATATGTAGGTAATATATCTTTTATTGCCCATGGTTGTCTACCATATTCAGCAACAAACCATCCTGATTCCGATGCAATCCATGGTAAAGGAATTATATATAAACATGTTTTTAATAGATATTTTTTTTTTTCAATACTATCTCTTACAAGAGTAAAAAAGAAAACTATTATTAATATAATAAGTAAAATCAAACTTGATAAAACCATAATTCTAAAGGAAAAAAATAAAGGACTAATTATTGGTATAGATATTTTGGCTACTTTTTTTATTTGTTCATTATTTATATGATAAATATCTTGATAATATTGTTTAAATAAAAAACCATATCCTAAATATTTTTTATTTTGTTCAAATATTTTTATATTATTTAAATATGAATTTCCATTTTTGATTTTTTCTAGTGCAATTAATGCTTTTAAGCCATTTTTAATTTTTAATTCATTATTTTTAATTAAATCTTTTATACCTAAAATAGGTAAATTAGTAGATCTGGTAGCAATAATACCTAATATATATGGAATTTTAATAGAAAATTTATTTAATTTTTTTTTTTGATTTGGTAAACATATAATATTAAATGATGCAGGAGGTTTTTGTGTTTCCCATTCAGCCTCAATAGCTGCTAATTTAGTTTTTTGTGTTTTTCTTAATTGATAACCTGATTCATCACCTAATATTATTACCGAAATAATAGAAAATAAACCGAAACAAGAAGCAATCATAATAGATTTTTTTGAAAATTCTATATCTCTTTTTTTTAAAATATAATATGAGCTAATTCCAATAATAAATATAGAACCAGTTGTATATCCAGCTGTTACAGTATGAAAAAATTTTATTTGTGCTATAGGATTAAAAATTAATTTCCAAAAATTATTCATTTCCATTCGCATATTTTGATAATTAAAAGAAGATGCAATCGGATTTTGCATCCATCCATTAGCAATTAAAATCCAAAGAGCAGAAAGATTTGAACCTATAGCTACAAACCATGTTACAAATAAATGTTGTATTTTATTTAAACGATCCCAACCTAAAAAAAATAAACCAACAAAAGTTGATTCTAAAAAAAAAGCTACTAAACCTTCTATTGCTAATGGAGCACCAAAAATATCTCCTACATAATGAGAATAATAAGACCAATTTGTTCCAAATTGGAATTCCATAGTTAATCCTGTTACTATTCCTAAAGCAAAGTTTACTCCAAATAATTTACCCCAAAATTTGGTCATATCTCTATATATTTTTTTTTTAGATAAAATATACAACGTTTCCATTATCGCTAATAAGAAAGAAAGTCCTAATGTTAATGGTACAAATATAAAATGGTACATTGCTGTTAATGCAAATTGTAATCTTGATAAATCAATAACATTTAACATTATAAATCCTTATATGATTCAAATATTTACAAATTTTTTTTTTAAAATAATTTATAAATATTTTAATTATTTATTTTTATTACAATAATAATTAATATCATTAAAAAATAAAATATTAATAATAATTAAATAAAATTTATAGAAATAATTTTATAGGATCTTCTAATAATGTTTTTATTAACATAAGAAATCCTATAGCTTCTTTTCCATCTATTAAACGATGATCATATGATAATGCTAAATACATCATAGGCATGATACATATTTTATGATCTATAACAATAGGCCTTTCTTTGATAACATGCATTCCTAAAATAGCACTTTGTGGTGGATTAATAATCGGAGTAGACATTAAAGAACCAAAAACTCCTCCATTAGTAATGGTAAATGTTCCACTAACTAAATCTTTAATAGATAATTGATTATTATTACTTTTTATAATTAATTTTTTGATTTTTTTTTCAATATCAATTAGTGATAATGTATTTGTATTATATATAATTGGAGCAATTAATCCTCTTTTTGTAGCAATTGCAATATTTATATTATATAAATTATTGTAAATAATATCTTCTCCATCAATGAATGCGTTAATTTTTTTGAAAGATTGTAATGCTTTGGTAACAGCTTTAATATGAAAAGAAGTAAATCCTAATTTAATATTATAATTTTCAAAAATGAAATTTTTATAATTATTTTTTATATTAATAATTTCTTTCATATTAACTTCATTAAAAGTTGTTAACATAACAGTATTGTTTTTAGAATCCATTAATTTTTTGGAAATATATTTTCTTATTGGACTCATTTTCTTTTTTTCAAAATTATGATTATTTAAAATTTTTTCTTTTTTTTCTTTTAAATTATCAAAATTTTTTAAATTTAAATTAATTTTATTATTAAAATTATTTATTTCATTTAATGAAAAATTATTTTTTTTAATATTTCTTCTAACAGAAGGACTAAAATTATTTAAATTTTTTAAATTTTTTTTTTTATTATTAATATTATTAGTAAATTTTGATTCTTTGATATTATTAATAATTTTTTTATCTTTTAAATCTTTTTCTTTTTTTAAAATACCAATAATTTGTTGAGATTTTACTTTTTCACCTTCCTTTACTAAAATTTTTTCTAATAAACCATTAATAGTTGATGGTATTTCTAAGACCACTTTATCTGTTTCTAATTCTAGAAGAATATCATCAATTTTTACTTCTTCTCCTGGTTTTTTATACCATTGGATTATAATTGCATTATTTATTGATTCCGGTAATTCAGGAACAATAATATTAATATTATCCATTTTTTATCCTTATAAATTAATTTTTTTATTTTTTATATCAATATTAAAAACAGAATGTATTATTTTTTGTTGTTGTTTTTTATGAATAATAAAATATCCTGTTGAAGGAGAAGGAGATTTATTTCTTCCAAAATAATTAATGTTTAAATTTAATTTAGTTTTAAAACAATTTTGGATATATATCCATGATCCTTGATTTTTAGGTTCTTCTTGACACCAACAAAAATATTTTATTTTTTTATATTTCTTAATTATTTTTTTTAAATCTTTTTTTGGAAATGGATATAATTGTTCTATTCTAATTATAATAATATTATTATTTTTTATAAGATTTCTATATTCTAATAAATCGTAATATATTTTTCCAGTACAAAAAATAAGACGTTGAATATTTTTTATATTAATTTTAGCATTTAATTCATCTATAACTAATTTAAAAGAATTATTTATAAAATTTTTTAATGAAGAACATGCTAATGGATTTCTTAAAAGAGATTTTGGAGAAAATATAATAAGTGGTTTTTTTATAGGATTAAAAGCTTGTTCACATAATAAATGATACATTTGAGATGCATTAGAAGGAACACAAATTTTCATATTTTTTTTTGCACATAATTGTAAAAATCTTTCTATTCTTGCAGAAGAATGTTCCGGACCTTGGCCTTCATATCCATGTGGAAGAATAATTATTAATCCACTTTTATAATTCCATTTTATTTCTCCAGAACTAATAAATTGATCTATAATAATTTGAGCTCCATTAATAAAATCTCCAAATTGTGCTTCCCATATTGTTATCCCATTTATATTGTTTAAAGAATAACCATACTCAAAACCTAAAACTGCCTCTTCTGATAAAATAGAATTATAAATATCAAAAATTCCTTGCTGTAAATTAATATTATTTAAAGGAGTATATGATACTCCATTTTTTTGATCATATATAACAGAATGTCTATGAGAAAAGGTACCTCTTTTAACATCTTCTCCTGAAAAACGACAAGATATTCCTTGATTTAGAATATTTGCAAATGCTAAATTTTCTGCTGCCCCCCAATCTATTTTTTTTATCTCTTTACTCATATTAATTCTATTTAAATAAATTTTTTTTACTATAGGATGAATATTAAAATTTTTAGGTAAACTGCTAATTTTTAAAAGTAATTTTTTTAACTCATTAATTTTTATATTTTTAAAAATTATATTTTTATATTTTTTTTTAAGAGGAAATAATGTTTTAATAAAAACATCTCCTTTATCAAATAAAGTTTGATATTTTTGATATATTTTTTTTTTTTCTACATTATCTATAATATTTTTTAAAAATAATTGATTAAAATATAAATCTTGTATTTTTTTATGATTTTTAATATAATTATACATTAATGGTTGAGTGATATAAGGATCATCCATTTCATTATGTCCATGTCTCCTATAAGACACAAGATCAATAAAAATATCCTTATGAAATTTATTTCTATACTTTATAGCTATTCTTATTATAAAAATAACACTTTCTAAATCATCTGCATTTACATGGAAAATAGGACATTGAATCATTTTTGCTATATCAGTACAATAATAACTAGATCTCATATCAATATTTTTCGAGATAGTAAATCCAATTTGATTATTAATAATAATATGAATAGTACCATTAACTCTATATCCTCTAGTTTGAGATAAATTTAAAATTTCTTGTATTATCCCTTGACCACTAAAAGATGCATCACCATGTATATTTATAGGTAAAATATTAATATTTTTAATATTTTTCTTTTTTAATAAATCATTATTAAATCTAGTAACACCCATGGTGATACTATTAATAACTTCTAAATGAGAAGGATTAAATGCTAATTCTAGTTCTATTTTTCTTTTATTTATTTCAATAATAGAAGAATAACCTAAATGATATTTTACATCATCTATATTATCTTTTTCTGGTAAAATATTTAAAAATTCATCTATTATATTTTTAATTTTTTTACCCATTATATTTACTAAAAAATTTAATCTTCCTCTATGTGCCATAGAAAAAATTATTTTTTTTGTTTTATTCTCTAATTTACCTGAATAACGTATTATTTCTTTTATTAATGGAATTAAAACATCACAACCTTCTAAAGAAAATCTTTTAGCTCCTGGAAATTTTTTTCCTATATTTGTTTCAAATATTTCAGTAGCAATTAATTCTTCTAAAAATATTTTTTTTTCTATTTGGGTTAAATTATAATCTTTTATTTCTATATTTTTTTTTATCCATTGTTTTTCATTTTCTAATAAATGAAAATATTCTATACCTATAGAATTACAATATTTTTTTTTAAAAAAATTATAAATATTAATTATTTTTTCATTTTTAAAAGATGAATTTAATGTTATTTTTTCTTGAAAATCTTTTTCATTAATTTGATAATTTTTTAGTTCTAAGAGATTACTTATTTTTTTTTTATTTAAAATTAAAGGATTTATATTTGAATAATAATGGCCAAAAATTCTAAAATTATTTATTAATTGATTAATTTTTTCTTTTAAAAATATTTTTTTATAAAAATATTCGTTTTCAAATTTATTATTTTTATTTAAATATTTATTTTTTTCTCTAATATTTATAAAAATATTAACCCATTTTTTATCTATAGAATTAGGATTTATTAAAAAATTTTTATATAATTTTTCAATATATAAAATATTTTCGTATAAAATATTTTTTTTAAAGTAATTATTATTCATTATAATCTCTTATTTTAATAAAATAATATTTATTATATTTTAATGTTAGTAAAAAAATATATATAAAATATAATTTATAAAAATATTTTTGTAAAATAATCATTTTTTAAAAAATTTTATTTATTGTTAATAATAACTATTTATTTTTTATTAAAAAAAATTTAAAAAGATATTTTTTTATATTCAAATTATTAAAAGTACGTAAATACTATTATTATCTAATTTAATATTAAAATAATAAAGAAAAGAGAAAATTTCAAATTTTAAATATAGTATAATATGATATGTAATTATTATTACAAATAATGAATATAAGATAACAAAATAAATTTTAGATTATTTTATATATTAGTAATAATTATATATATAAAGATATATATAATATGATAATTATTTTTATAATTAGATTATTATGTAAATTTATTTTTAAATTAAGTAATAACATAAATAATAGTAAATATTTAAAATAATTTTATAATATATATTATTTATTAATAAATATTAAAACACTAATATATTTTATTATAAAATATTCTAAAATATGATTTTTTATCGAAAATATTTTTTTACATATATAAAATTACTTTTTATAAGATGAAAAATTATGATAATTTTAAAATAATTTTTAATTAAAACTATTCATAATATTTTTGTAAAATTATATTTTTATTAATATCATTATTAATGATATCTTTATTATATTTATAGAAAAGGTTATTATTGTTTTTTTTATTTTTTAATATATTTTTTAAAATTATTATATTAAATTAACAATTTTAATAATTATAAGTTTAAATTAAAATAATTATTTTAATAATATTCAATAATGAAATAATATAGGTGAATTATTTTAAATAATTCACTCTATTATTTGATATTTTTTTAAAAAAATATTAAATAAAATTTAAATAAAAATATTTTGTATATTATAACCATTTTTTTCTTTTAAAATAAAAATAAGGAGCTAATGCTGAAATTATCATTATAATTATTGCATAAAAATAACCATATTTCCATTTTAATTCTGGTAAAAAAGAAAAATTCATTCCATAATTAGATGCTACTAAAGTAGGAGGTAAAAAAATAACAGATACTAATGAAAAAATTTTTATAATTCTATTTTGTTCTATATTAATAAAACCCATTGCAGCTTGGACTAAGAAATTAACTTTTTGAAATAATGATTCATTATGAGGTAAAAGTGATTCAATATCTCTTGATATTTCTCTAGCCTGTTCTATTTGTATTTTAGGTAATCTTGTTTTTCTCATTAAAAAATTTACTGCTCTTTGTGTATCCATTAAACATAATCTTACTTTCCAACCAATATCTTCTAGTTCTGCTAAGGTAGAAAGTGCATTATCAACTTGGTCACTTTTATGTCTTTTCATAATAATACAGCTTAAAGATTCTAAATCACTATATATGTTTTCTATTTTATCAGCTAATTGTTCAATTTTAGTATCAAATATATCTAATAATAATTCGTAAGGATTACCATATATCATGGTATTATGATTATACATACGTTTTCTATATAAACGGAAAGTCGATAATTCTTTTTCTCTTAAAGTATATAATCTATCATTTTTTATTGTAAATGCAACAGTAGTTATTCCTGCATATTCATCTTTATTTTTATAAAAAAAGAAAGAATGGATATGTAATCCTTCATTATTTTCAAAAAATCTTGCAGAAGCTTCTATATCTTCTAATTCAGGTCTAGTAGCTAAATTTTGTCCTAATAAAGAAAAAATTTTTTTCCTTTCATTATCTTCAGGTTTTATTAAATCAATCCAAATTGCATCTAAAAGATTATTATAATTATTATTTAATTTTATATAAATTAAATGTTTGTTATATATTTTATAAGCATTTAACATAATAACTCCTAATTAGGATATTATTTTGATTAATATTTAATAAATTTATATTTTTAAATTTTTTTATAAAAATATTTCTTATATATAAGTTTGTATATAATCAGATATTATCCATTTTATTACTTTATTATTAAAATTAATTTGTAATTTTATATTATTTTTAATAATTTCTATTTTTAAAATTATTCCTTTCCCAAAAATTTTATGATAAACTATTTGTCCTATGTGATATTTTTTTTCGTTTAGAATATGATCTGATGTAAATAAAATATTATCTTTTTTTAAATAACTAATTTTTTTTATACAATTTTTTGGTAATTCATTAATAAATCTGGATGGTATTGAATTAATTTCTTTACCATATAAATAACGTTTTTTTGTATAAGTTAATGTTAGTTTTTTTTTCGCTCTAGTAATTCCTACATATGCTAAACGTCTTTCTTCATGTATATTTTGATTAATAAAAGAAATTTTATTAGGGAAAATACCTTCTTCCATTCCTATAATAAATACTTCAGAAAATTCTAATCCTTTAGATGCATGAATAGTCATCATTTGTATGTAATTATTAATTTTTTGATTTGTTTGATTTAAATTAACATCTTCAGTTAATAATAATGCTTGTGAAAGAAAATTTATTAATAAATTTTCTTTAATATTTTTATAAAATAATTCATTTTTATTTATTAATGAATTTTTTGTAAAATCATCAGCAGCATTAATTAATTCTTTTAAATTATTTATTTTATTAAAATTTTTTTCATTAAAACAACTTTTACTATACATTTCCCATAATCCAGAATCTTTTATGGTTTCTTTAATAATAATTGATAATGGTTTATTTTTTATATTACTTTTTAGAGATTTAATTAAAATAATAAATTTTTTTAATGCATTAAATGACATAGTATTTAAATATTTTTTATTTTCTAACAAATAAATACTAGATTCCCATAATGTTAATAGATATTTTTTAGAAATATATTTTATTATATTTAATGTTTTTTCTCCAATACTTCTTTTAGGTATATTTATAATTCTTTCAAAAGAATTATCGTCATTATAATTAGATATTAATCTTAAATATGATAAAATATATTTTATTTCTTGACGTTCAAAAAAACGAATCCCGCCATAAATTTTATATGGAATAGCAAATTTTAACATAATTTCTTCTAAAATACGAGATTGAAAATTATTTCTATAAAGAATTGCACAATTATTTAATTCTATATTTTTTTTTATAAAATTTTTACATATATATTTTGCAATATATTTAGCTTCATCAAATTCATTAAATGCAGAATATATATAAATAAGTCTTCCATTATTTTCATGAGTCCATAATTTTTTTTTTAATCTAGTATTATTATAAGAAATTAATTTATTTGCAGCTTCTAAAATATTTGAAGTAGAACGATAATTTTGTTCTAATAAAATTATTTTAACTTTATCAAAATCTTTTAAAAAACGATGCATATTTTCAACTTGTGCTCCTCTCCATCCATAAATAGATTGATCATCATCACCGACAAGAAAAATTTTAGTATTATAATATTTACTATATAATAAAGATATAAATTTATATTGTATATCATTTGTATCTTGAAATTCATCAATTAAAATATTTTGAAACCTTTGTTGATATATTTTTAATATATTAGGATTATATAAAAATAATTTATATAAATATAATATTAAATCATTAAAATCGATGACTTCTGTTAGTTTACAATAATTTTCATATTCAACATATATTTTAGAAAAAATTGGATTATAAGAAGAATTATTTTCATTAAAAAAATTATAATTTTTGTTAAAAAAATTATTTTTAAAATTATTTATATATTTTAAAATATTTTCTATAGAAAAATTTTTATTTTGTAAAGATAATTTTTTTAAAATTTTTTTAATAAAATTTTTTTGATCAAAAGTATCTATAATTTGGAAATTTTTAGTTAATCCTGCTTCTAAGTAATAAATTCTTAATATATAATAAGCAAAACTATGAAATGTACCTATCCAAATATTATTATTTTTCTGATAGTTTTTTATTAAAGATTTAATTCTATTTTTTAATTCTAATGCTGCTTTGTTTGTAAACGTCATAGCTAAAATAGATTTAGGAGAACAATTTTCTTTATAAATTAACCATGCTATTCTACGAATTAATACAAGTGTTTTTCCGCTACCTGCTCCAGCTAATATTAATAGATTTTTTCTTATTTCAGATACAACTTCTTTTTGTTTATTATTTAAATTATTTAACAAATTAAAATTTTTCATTAACTAAAATACCAGAATTAAAATAAAATTTCTTATAATGATATTTTACCATCATAAACATAATTAGCACTTCCTTGCATATATAAATCATGATTACCTCCTTGCCAAGATATCATAATAATTCCTCCAGTAAGATGTACATATACTTTTTTTGATAAAATATTTTTCTTTATCCCTATTGCTACAGCTGCACATGCCCCAGATCCACAAGACATAGTCTCCCCTACTCCTCTTTCAAATACTCTTATTTTTATATTATTAATGTTTAAATATTCCATAAAACCTACATTAATTTTTTTAGGAAATGATTTATGATTTTCAAAAAATGGCCCTATTAATGATACTGGAGTATCTAATACATCTTTTACTTGAATAACACAATGTGGATTTCCTAACGAAACAACATTAAAATAAATATATTTATTTTGAAAATAAAATTTATATGTATTTTTAATATTATTAGTTATAAATGGAATTTCTTTTGGATTAAATAAAGGAACACCCATGTTTACAGAAATTAAATTATTATTTAAATTTTTTAAATATATTAAACGGTTTTTTGTACTTAAACATATTTTTTTTTTTAAAGTTAATTTTTTTATTTTTAAATATAGCGCAATACAACGCGCTCCATTACCACATTGTTCTACTTCATTACCATCAGAATTAAAAATTCGATAATGAAAATCAATATTTTTATTTAATGATAATTCTAATAATAATAATTGATCAAATCCTATTCCTAAATATCGATTGGATAATTTTTGTATTATTTCTTTTGTTAAAAAGAAAATATTTTTTATATTATTTATAATAATAAAATCATTCCCTAATGCATGCATTTTTGTAAATTTTATTTTCATATAATGTATTAAAATTTTAAAATTTAAATAATTAAAATAAATTATTAAGTTAAATTTATTTTTTTTTATTTATTATTGAGATTGTATTGTTATTTTTACTTATAATAACTATGTCTGCACATCGTCGTGCAAATAAACCAACTGTTACAACACCAGGAATATTATTTATATATTGTTCTATTTTCATAGGTTTATGTAAATTTAATTTATATACATCTAATATTATATTTCCATGTTCTGTAATTGTATTTATACGTTTTTTAGCAATTGCTCCTATATGTAATAATTTTCTAATAATAAATTTTTCTGCTAAAGGTATAATTTCTATTGGTACTGGATGTAATATACCTAATTTTTTTACATATTTTGATTCATCAATTATACAAATAAATATATCTGAAAAACTAGATATAATTTTTTCATTAGTTAATGCGGCACCTCCTCCTTTTATCATTTGCATTTTATTATTAATTTCATCAGCACTATCAAAATATATTCCAATTTTTTTTATTTTATTAATTTGATAGATATTAAAATTATATTTTTTTAATTTTTTTGTAGAAGTTTTAGAAGCAGATACTATACCTTTAATATTTTTTTTTTCAGTAAATAAAATATCAATAAAATGAGATATTGTTGTTCCTGATCCGATTCCAATAATATTATTATTTTTAATATATTTTATTGCTGATTTTGCTGCAATAATTTTTAATTTATTAAACATACATATTTATATCTTTATATAAGATAAAATCTATATTATATTAAGTATAATAATTTGTAAAAAAATTTATATTTTAATTATTTTAAAAATTTTAAATTAAAATTTATTTTAAAAATGATATTTAATTAAAATTAAATAATTTTATATAAATTTTCTTTAATAAACTAAACTCTATTAAGAGATTTTTTATGAAAAAATTTAAAATATTTTTTTATATATTTTTTTTTATTATTGGAATAACAATACAACAACATGTTAATGCAAAATTGTTACCATTTAATTTAATAAAAAAATGCAATAATAATACATTACCAAGTTTATCAAGAGTATTATCAAAAGTTACTCCTTCAGTTGTAAGTATTGATGTTCAAGGAAGTACTTTTGTATCACAATTTAGATTACCTCCTAAAATACAAGAATATTTGAATGAACATTTTTCATTATGTAAAGAAGGATCACCATATGAAAATACTCCTATTTGTGGAAATAATAATAATGTTCTTGAACAAAAGTTTCATGCAATTGGTTCTGGTGTAATTATAAATTCTAAAGAAGGTATAATTGTTACTAATAATCATGTTATTAATCATGCTAGTTACATTACAGTCGAATTAAATAATGGTAAAACTTATGAAGCTAAAATTATAGGTCAAGATTCACAAATGGATATTGCTTTAATAAAAATTCAAGATAAAACAAAAAATTTAAAAAGTTTAAAAATAGCTAATTCTGATAATTTAAAAGTTGGGGATTATGCAATAGCAATAGGAAATCCATATGGTTTAGGTGAAACTGTAACATCTGGAATTATATCTGGATTAGGAAGAACAGGACTTAATATTGAAAACTTTG
>NZ_CP046184.1:111199-202191 GCF_012567685.1 Enterobacteriaceae endosymbiont of Donacia marginata | reverse complement strand
AATCCATATGGTTTAGGTGAAACTGTAACATCTGGAATTATATCTGGATTAGGAAGAACAGGACTTAATATTGAAAACTTTGAAAATTTTATTCAAACAGATGCTGCAATTAATCGTGGTAGTTCTGGTGGAGCATTAGTTAATTTAAATGGAGATTTAATTGGAATTAATACTGCTATTTTAACACCTAATGAAGGTAATATTGGAATCGGTTTTGCTATACCTAGCAATACTGTTGTTAGTTTAGTTAATCAATTTATTAAATTTGGAAAAATAATAAGAGGTTCTTTAGGAATTTATGGAGTTGAATTAGATCCTCAATTAGCTAAAGTTATGAATATTTCGAATTTATGTAAAGGTACTTTTATTCGTGATATTGTCCCATTTAAAAATAATCCATTAAAACCTGGTGATATTATTGTATCGTTAAATGGAAAACAAGTTAATAGTTATTCTTTATTAAAAGCAAAAATAAGTACTTTTATGAGAGGTACTATTGTTAAATTAGGAATTATAAGAAAAGGTATTTTTAAAAATATAAAAATAAAATTGGATGATTATTGTAATAATGATTCTTTTGCAAAAAATATGATGTATTATGGCATTGAAGGAAGTGACTTAATTAATACAGATTTAAAAAATCGAAATATATTTTTTAAAATAGGGAAAAATACTGCGGTTAAAGTTATAAAAGTATTACCTAATTCTCCTGCTGCAATAATAGGTTTAAAAAAAGATGATATAATATTATCGATTAATAGAAAACGTACAGCTGATATAAAAAAAGTTAAAGAAATTTTAGATAAACATCCATCATTAATTCTTTTATATATTTTAAGAGGAAAAGATAAATTTTATTTACTTAATTAAAAAAAAATATAAATTTAATTGAAATAAATTTAAAATTATATCATACTATCTAATATTAATGGCCCTTTAGCTCAGTGGTTAGAGCAAACGACTCATAATCGTTAGGTCGTTGGTTCAAATCCAACAAGGGCCATTTTTTTTATTAATATAATTATTTATTTTAACTTCTACCAATTTTAAATATATTAACTTTAATATAAATAAAATTATTAAAATTAATTTTTTATATTAAATCTAATTAATTTTTTTTTAATAAATAATTAGGAGGAATATGTTAGAAATTTACTTAATAAAAAATAAATTAAAAAAAATAAAAAAAAAAAATATTTTTATTAGGGGGTTTCTTTAATTATTCAAAATATAAAAAAAAATTATTAATAATAAAAAATCAACTTAAAAATCCTGATATTTGGGATAATTTTAATTATTTATTTTCTTTGAATAAAAAAAAAACACATATTGAAAATTTATTATCGTCTCTAGATTATATTAATCAAGAAATTATTGATATTAATGAATTAATTAATTTAGCAATTAACACTAATGACAAAAAGATATTAGAAGAATCAATTAAAATATTATTTAATATCCAAAAAAAACTAAATAATTTAGAATTTAAAAAAATTTTTATTCAAAAAAATGATAAAAAAAATTGTTTTATTGATATCCAATCTGGATCAGGTGGTATAGAATCTCAAGATTGGGCAAAAATAATAATGAAAATGTATCTAAAATGGGCAGAAAAAAAAAAATTTCAAGTAAAAATAATAAATGAATCTCCAGGAGAAATTATAGGAATTAAATCATCTACATTACACATTATAGGTGATTATGCTTTTGGATGGTTACGTACAGAAAATGGTATTCATCGTTTAGTTAGAAAAAGTCCTTTTAGTTCATCGGGAAGAAGACATACATCTTTTGCATCAACTTTTATATATCCAGAAATTAAAGATGATATTAATATATTAATTAATTTAGAAGATTTACGCATTGATGTATATCGATCTTCTGGAGCAGGTGGTCAACATGTAAATCGGACAGAATCTGCTGTACGTATTACACATATTCCAACAGGAATAGTAACACAATGTCAAAATAATAGATCACAACATAAAAATAAAATTCAAGCTATGAAGCAAATAAAATTTAAATTATATGAATTACAAAATAATATAAAAAAAAAAATAAAGAAAAAAATAGAAAAAAAAAAATTTAATATTAGTTGGGGTTATCAAATACGTTCTTATATTTTAGACAATTCAAAAATTAAAGATATAAGAACAGGTATAGAAACTAACGATGTACAGTATGTACTTGATGGTAATTTAGATAAATTTATTCAAGCTAGTTTAAAATTAGGCTTATAAATAAAAATAATAATAGGATAATTTTATTATGTCTAAAAATAAAAAAAAATTTAATAAAAATATAAATAATATTACTAATAATGAAATAACATTTCGACATAAAAAATTAACAGAATTAAGAAAAAATGAAAATATAGTTTTTCCTAATAATTTTAAAATTAATATTTCATTATGTGATATATATAAAAAATATAATGATAAAAATATTTTTTTAGAAAAAAAATTATTTAATATTGCAGGACGTATAGTTAATTTAAGAATTATGGGTAAAGCTTCTTTTATTAATATTCAAGATTATACAGGGCAAATACAAATTTATATATCTCAAAATGGAGTTTCTCAAAAAATATACAAAATTTTTTTAAAAAAATATGATCTTGGAGATATAATAGGTATTATTGGTTATATTTTTAAAACTAAAACTAATATTTTATCTATTTTTTGTCAAAAAATTTATTTATTAACAAAAGCAATTAGACCATTACCTGATAAATATCATGGATTACAAGATAAAGAAATAAAATATAGAAAAAGATATTTAGATCTAATTGTTAATAAAAAAACACGTTATATTTTTAAAAAAAGGTCACAAATTATATTAAACATTCGTAATTTTATGAATAAACAAGATTTTATTGAAGTAGAAACTCCTATGATGCATAATATCCCCGGAGGAGCTTTAGCCAGACCATTTATAACACATCATAACACTTATAATAAAAATATTTATTTACGTATTGCTCCTGAACTTTATTTAAAACGTCTTATAATAGGGGGTTTTAATAAAATTTTCGAAATTAATAGAAATTTTAGAAATGAAGGAATTTCAACTCAACATAATCCTGAATTTACTATGATGGAATTATATATAACATATTCTAATTATAAAGATTTAATGATTTTTTTTGAAAAATTATTAAAAAAAATATTTAAAATAACATTTAAAAATAATTTATTAAAATATAATAATTATATTTTTGATTTAAATAAAAAATTTAATAAATTAACAATGAAAGAATCTATTATATATTTTTATCCTAATTTTTCTTTAGAAAATTTAAAAAATAATAAAGAATTAATAAAAACTGCTAATTTATTAAATGTTAAAATAAATAAACATTGGAGTCAAGGCAAAATTATTTTTGAAATTTTTGAAAAAAAAATTATAGATAAAATTATAGAACCAACATTTATTACAGAATATCCTATTGAAATTTCTCCACTATCACGAAATAATGATTTAAATCCTTTATTTACTGATAGATTTGAATTTTTTATTTGTGGGATGGAAATAGCAAATGGGTTTTCTGAACTTAATGATCCTGAAGAACAAGAAAAAAGATTTAAAGAACAACAAAATTTTAAAAATATAGACAATAATAAAAATATTTATGAAAATTTTTATGATAAAGATTATATCGAAGCATTAGAACATGGATTACCTCCTACAGCAGGGCTAGGCATAGGAATAGATAGATTAGTTATGTTATTTACTGATACAAAATCAATTAAAGATGTTATTTTATTTCCAATGTTAAGATCTATTATTTAATAAACTTATTATTTTTTCAGCTTTTTTAACTAAAGATATAAAATTTTCTGTTGTTAAAGAAGCTTTTCCTACTAAAAAACCATTAATGATTTTTTTTTTTAAAAAAATATCTAAGTTAGAATAATTTACAGAACCACCATATACAAAATATATGTTTTCTGCTATTTGAGGATTTAAAGATGCTATATATTTTTTAATATATAAAATAACTTTTTGTATTTCATTCATATTTGCACTTTTTCCTGAACCAATAGCCCAAATAGGTTCATAAGCAATAATAGTTTTATTTAAAATATTAATATTACTATTTTCTAATATATTATCAATTTGTTGAATACAAATTTTTTCTGTCTCATTTTGTTTTTTTTGCTTTTCTGTTTCTCCTATACATAAAATTGGAATTAACCCATTATTTTTAATTAAAATGAATTTTTTAGATATAGAATTATTATTTTCATTATGATATAATCTTCTTTCTGAATGTCCAATTATTACATATTTTACTCCAATATCTTTTAACATTTTAATTGAAATTTCACCAGTAAAAGATCCTTTTATATGTATATCAACATTCTGTGCAGTTAAAGATATAGATGTATTTTTCAAAAAATTATTAATATAACTTAAATATACAAAAGGAGGGGCTATAGATAAATTACAATAATTTAATAAATTATCTATTTTTTTTTTAATTAAATTTATATTTTTATTTATAAATTTATAATTACCATTTAATTTCCAATTAGCAATAATTAAGAATTTTTTCATATTATTTTCTTTATAATTTATTTTACCAATATCTTTCAGTTGTTATATTACCATTTTGGTTTTTTAAATTTTTAGATAAATTTCTAGTTTTTTCTAAAAAACTTTGTGTTTGTTTAATCATTTCTGGATTACCACATAACATTACATGACTATTATTATTAATTTTTAACCCTACTTTTTCTTCTAATTTTCCATTTTGTATTAAATTAGGAATATAACCATATAAAATATTGTTATTTATATTAATATTTCTGGTTAAAATAATTTGAATTATTAATTGATTCATATGTTTTTTTTGTATTAATTTTAATAAATGCAAATAACTAAAATCTTCTATATATCTAATAGAATGGACTAAAATTATTTTTGAAAATTTTTTAAAACACATATTATCTTGTAATATTGAAAGATAAGGCCCAATTCCTGTACCTGTGGATAACATCCATAAATTTTCACAAGATTTAATATTATTTAAAATAAAAATACCTGATGAATTTTTAGAAATAAAAATTTTATCATTAATTTTTAAATTAAATAAATATGGACTTAATTTACCTTTTGAAATATTAGAAATATAAAATTCATAATTTTTATTTTTTGGAGAATTAATATAAGAATAAGCTCTTTTTATTTTTTTATTATTAATTTCTAATGCTAATTTTGTAAATTGACCTGCATAAAAATTATTAATTTTTGCATTTAAAATAATGCTAAATAAATTTTTTGTCCAATATTTTATTTTTTTTATTTTACCAATACTCCATTCTGTCATATTGTCCTCTCCTATTTATATAAAAATATATAATATTTTAGAAAAATTAATTTAAATTACTTATTTATAATATATTTTTTATAAAAATTTAACAAATAAAATTTAAATTAATAATTTAATTATATTTTTTTATTGAATCAATTAAATTAATAAATTAATATATATTACAAAATATATTTTAATGTAATATAATATAAAATATTAAGGGGTGTAGTTTAATTGGTAGAATATTGGTCTCCAAAACCAATGGTTGGGGGTTCAAATCCCTCCACCCCTGTTAATAATTAAACAAATATATTTTTAATATATAAAATAAAATTCAATAAATTTATATTAAAGTAATAATAAAAATATATATTTTTATATACTTAATATATATTAAGTAATATTTATATAATTTTTAAAAATTTTAATAACATATCAAAATAAAATAAAAACCATATTTTTTAAATTTTAAAAAATTTAAATAAATTAAATTGAATTATGCATATTATTTTATAACATTTAAAGAGGTTTTAATATGAATGGTGCACAATGTATAATTCAAGAATTAAAAAAACAAAATGTTAAAACAGTATTTGGATATCCTGGTGGCGCTATTATGCCTCTTTATGATGCATTATATAATGGAGATATAGAACATATTTTATGCAGACATGAACAAGGAGCCGCTATAGCAGCAATTGGATATGCTAGAGCTACTGGTAAAGTAGGAGTTTGTATTGCAACATCTGGACCTGGAGCTACTAATTTAATAACAGGATTAGCAGATGCAATGGTTGATTCTGTACCTCTTATTGCAATTACAGGACAAGTCCCCCTCTCATTAATTGGGACTGATGCTTTTCAAGAAATAGATATTATAGGCATGTCTTTATCATGTACTAAACATAGTTTTTTAATAACTTCATCACTAGAATTATCTAAAATAATAAAAAAATCTTTTTTTATAGCATTATCTGACAGACCTGGGCCTGTATTAATAGATATACCAAAAGATATACAATTATCTAAATTACCAAAAATAATAAAATTAAAAAATAAAAAAAGATTTTTTGGTAATAAAAAAAAATATTCAAAAAAAAAAATTAGAGAAGCTAATTTTTTATTAAAAAAATCCACTATGCCTATATTATATATAGGAGGAGGGGTAAATATAGGTAATGCAGTTTATACATTAAGAAAATTTGTGAAAATTTCTAAAATTCCTACAGTAGTTACATTAAAAGCATTAGGAACCATAGAAAGTACAAATCCATATTATTTAGGGATGTTAGGCATGCATGGAAATAAAGCAGCTAATTATACAGTTCAAAAATGTGATTTATTAATAGCGATTGGAGCTAGATTTGATGATAGAGTAACAGGTAATATAAAAAAATTTGCTCCTTATGCCAAAATTATCCATATGGATATAGATCCTGCTGAAATTAATAAAATTTGTAAAGTAAATGTAGAATTATTAGGAGATTTAAATCTTTTAATACCGTTATTAAAAAAACCTCAGAATATTTTAAAATGGCAGAATTATATACAAAAAATAAAAAAAAAATATTCTTATAAGTATAATTTTTTTGTGAAAAATAATAAAATTTATGCTCCTTTCTTATTAAAACAATTATCAGATATTAAAAATAAAAAAACTATTATTACTACTGATGTTGGACAACATCAGATGTGGACTGCACAACATATAACTTTTTCAAATCCTAGAAATTTTATTACTTCTAGTGGATTAGGAACTATGGGATTTGGATTACCTGCTGCTATTGGGGCACAAATTGCTAAACCTAATAATAGTGTTATATGTATTTCAGGTGATGGATCATTTATAATGAATATTCAAGAATTAAGTACAATTAAAAGAAAAAATTTACCTATAAAAATTATATTATTAGATAATAAAAGATTAGGGATGGTAAGACAATGGCAAGAACTTTTTTTTAAAAAAAGATATAGTGAAACAACTTTATATGATAATCCAGATTTTATAAAATTAGCTCAATCTTTTGGCATTTCAGGACATAGTATTAGTTATGAAAATGAAATTAATAAAAGTTTAAAAAAAATTTTTTCTATTAATAAACCTTATATATTACATGTTTTAATTAATGAATGTGATAATGTATGGCCATTAGTACCTCCTGGATATAGTAATGATCATATGATGGAGCCAAATTAAATGAATAAATATCAATTATTTATTAAAACTAATATTAGTCCTGAAATTATTGAAAGAATAATAAGAATTATTCGTCATAGAAGATTTTTAATTAAAACTATAAATATTAATGTAAAAAAAAAAATAGAAAAAATTAATTTTAAATTAATAGTAAAAAGTTATAAATCTATAGATTTTTTAGTTAAACAAATCAAAAAATTAATAGATGTATTAGATATAGTAATAATCACATAAATTTTATGATAACATTATTATTATACAAAATAAGGAAATGTAATAATGTCTATAAAAAAAGCAGATTTTATTTGGTTAAATGGTAATATTGTAAAATGGGAAGATGCTAAAATTAGTGTTATGACTCATGCATTACATTATGGAACTTCTGTTTTTGAAGGTATTAGATGTTATAAATCATATAAGGGCCCAGCTATTTTCCGTCATAAAGATCATATTAATCGTTTATATAATTCTGCTAAAATTTATCGTTTCCCATTAAAATTTAATATACAAGAAATAATGAATGCTGTTCATAATATAATTAATATTAATAAACTTAATGAAGCATATATTAGGATTTTAGTATTTATAGGAGATGTAGGATTAGGCATTAATCCACCTGAGAAATATTATACAGATATGATGATTAGTGCATTTCCTTGGACAGATTATCTTGGTAATAATGCAAAAAAAAATGGGATTAATACTATGATTTCTTCTTGGAATAAGATTAAGCCTAATACTATACCTAGTTTAGCAAAAGCAGGAGGTAATTATTTATCTTCTTTATTAATTAGGAGTGAAGCTAGAAGAAATGGATATGATGAAGGAATTGCGCTAGATAGTTTAGGATTTGTTTCAGAAGGATCTGGGGAAAATATTTTTAAAATTAAAAATAATATTTTATTTACTCCTCCACTTACTTCATCAATCCTTCCAGGAATTACCAGAGATTCAGTTTTAAAAATAGCTAAAAATCTAAATCTTAAGATAAAAGAATGTTTAATATTAAGAGAATCTTTATATTTAGCCGACGAAATCTTTTTAACAGGAACAGCAGCTGAAATTACTCCTGTATGTAGTGTAGATAATATCTTAATTAATAATGGTAAAAGAGGTCAAATAACAAAAAATATACAAAAAGAATTTCTATATTTATTAACAGGGAAAATAAAAGATAAATGGAATTGGTTAGATTATATTAAAAAATAACTATTTTACTAATTAAAAAAAAGAAAAATATGCCTAATTTTCGTTCGTTTATTACAACAAAAGGCCGTAATATGGCTGGTGCAAGAGCTCTTTGGAGAGCAACAGGGATGAATGATGAAGATTTTAATAAACCTATTATTGCTATAGTTAATTCTTTCTCACAATTTGTTCCAGGACATATACATTTACAAACATTAAGCAAAATTATTGCTAATGAAATTAAAAATAACGGAGGAGTACCAAAAGAATTTAATACTATAGCTATAGATGATGGAATAGCTATGGGCCATAACGGAATGTTATATTCTTTACCTTCTAGAGAACTTATTGCAGATTCTATAGAATATGTTATTAATGCACATTGTGCAGATTCTATGATTTGTATATCTAATTGTGATAAAATTACGCCAGGAATGTTAATGGCTAGTTTACGATTAAATATACCTACTGTATTCATATCTGGTGGTCCAATGGAAGCTGGGAGAATTAATATCAAAGGAACTACAAAAATAAAAAAAATTGATTTAGTAGATGCAATGGTTGAATCAGGTAAATTAGAACAATCAGATAAATATATAAAAGAAATAGAATTAAATGCATGTCCAACTTGTGGTTCTTGTTCTGGAATGTTTACAGCTAATTCAATGAATTGTCTAGTAGAAGCTTTAGGTTTAGCATTACCAGGAAATGGATCTTTATTATCTACACATATAAATCGTAAAAAATTGTGTATAAAATCTGCACATAAAATAGTTGAAATTACAAAAAAATATTATTTAAATAATGAAATTAATATTTTACCTAAAAATATCATTAATCAACAAGCATTTGAAAATGCAACTATGTTAGATATTGCTATGGGTGGATCAACAAATACAATTTTACATATGTTAGCTTTATCACAAGAAACTAAAGTAGAATTTAATTTAAAAAAAATTGATCAGTTATCAAAAAATACACCATGGTTATGTATGGTTTCTCCAAGTACAAATAAATTTTATATGGAAGATTTTCATAGATCAGGAGGAGTAATTGGTGTTCTAAGTGAATTAAATAAGATTGGATTAATAAATAAAGATGTTAAAAACATATTAGGACTCACACTAGAAGAAACTATCCATAAATATGATATAACTATTACAAATAGTAATAAAATAAAAAAATTTTATCAATCAGCTCCTGGTAATATAAAAACAATATATCCTTTTATACAAAATAAAATATGGGATTTAGATATAAATAGACAAAAAGGGTGTATACGTTCCTATAAATATGCTTATAGTAAAGATGGTGGATTAGCTGTTTTATATGGTAATCTTGCTAAAGATGGATGTGTAGTTAAAACTGCTAGTGTAAATAAAAAATTATTATTTTTTGTAGGTAAAGTAAAAGTATTTGATAGTCAAGAATCAGCAGTATATGCAATTATAAATAAAAATATTTCTGCCGGAGATATTATTGTAATAAGATATGAAGGACCTAAAGGTGGTCCTGGAATGCAAGAAATGCTATATCCTACATCTTATTTAAAATCAATGAAATTAGATAAAAATTGTGCTTTAATTACAGATGGAAGATTTTCTGGAGGAACTTCAGGCCTATCTATAGGTCATATTTCTCCTGAAGCTGCAAGTAAAGGCATCATAGCATTAGTAAAAGATGGTGATATTATTAAAATTGATATCCCAAATAGATCTATCGAATTAGAAGTTCCATCTTTTATATTAAATGAACGTAAAAAAGAAGAAGAAAAAAGAGGCAAGTTAGCATATACTCCTTTATTAAAGAGAAAAAGAAAGATTTCTTTAGCACTTAAAGCTTATGCTTTTTTAGCAACAAGTGCAGATAAAGGTGCAGTACGAGATAAAAATAAATTAAATTATAAATAAATTTAGTTTTTAAAATTTATAAAATATATATAAATCTCTCTTTTAAAGAGAGAAAGTTTAAATATAAATTTTTTAATAAAAATATTTTTATTAAAATTAATTGTATATTAATAAAATAAAAATTTTTTGATTAAAAATAATTTTTTTAAATAAAATAAGATAATAGTATCTATTGAATTAAAATTAACTAAATTATAGTTTTATTAATAAAATATAGGATTATTTAATGAATAATTATTTTAATAATTTAAATTTTCGTAAAAAGTTAAAAAATTTACAGAAATGCAGATTAATGCAATTTGAAGAATTTACAAATAGTATAAATTATTTAAAAAATAAAAATATTGTAATCATAGGTTGTGGATCTCAAGGATTAAATCAAGGATTAAATATGAGAGATTCAGGATTAAATATTTCATATGCATTAAAAACAGAATCTATAAAAGAAAAAAATTTATCTTGGCAAAGAGCATATAAAAATAATTTTAATATTGGTTCTTATAGAGAACTAATACCTAATGCAGATTTAATAATTAATTTAACTCCAGATAATAATCATCATAATATTTTAAAAAAAATAAAACCTTTAATAAAAAAAGGAGCAACATTAGGATATTCCCATGGATTCAATATTATTGAAGAAGGAGAAAAAATTCCTAAAAATATTACTGTTATTATGGTAGCTCCTAAATGTCCTGGAACTGAAGTAAGAGAAGAATTTAAGAGAGGTTTTGGTGTTCCAGCTTTAATTGCTGTTCATCAAAATGGTATCCATAATGATGGATTTAATATAGCTAAATCATGGGCTTATTCTATTGGAAGTCATAAAGCTGGGGTATTGGAATCATCTTTTTCTGCAGAAGTAAAATCTGATTTAATGGGCGAACAAACAGTATTATGTGGAATATTACAAACAACATCTATTTTATTATTTGATAAATTATTAACATTAAATGTTAATCCATCATATGCTTCACAATTAATCCAATTAGGATGGGAATCTATTACTGAATCTTTAAAACAAGGTGGTATTAGTTTAATGATGGATAGATTAAATAATTTTAGTAAAATACGTGCTTATGAATTATCATTAATTTTAAAAAAAAAATTAAAACCTTTATTTAAAATACATATAGATAATATAATTTCAGGAAAATTTTCAAAAGAACTTATTGAAGATTGGAATAATAATAATAATAATTTAATTAAATGGAGAGAAATATATAAAAATAATAATTTTGAAAAAACTAAAAATAATGAAGATAATGATATCAAAGAACAAGATTATTTTGATAAAGGGATTTTTATGATTGCTATAATTAAGAGTAGTATTGAGTTGTCATTTGAATTAATGATAGAATCAGGTATAGCAACAGCATCAGCATATTATGAATCATTACATGAATTACCTTTAATTGCTAATACTATTGCAAGAAAAAAATTATATGAAATGAATAAAGTTATATCAGATACAGCAGAATATGGTAATTATTTATTTTCTAATAATGCTATTCCCTTATTAAAAAATTTTATAAATAATCTTACATCAGAAGATTTAGGTATTATTGAAATAAAAAATAAATTAATAAATAATAAGTACTTACGTGATTTAAATTATGATATTAGAAATCATCCTATAGAAAAAGTAGGTTATATATTAAGAAATTATATGATTCATATGAAATCGTTAACTAATATTAGAAGATAAAACTAAAAATTTGCTCTCTTTTTATATGTTATAAAGAGAGTAATATATTTTATATTTTAATATTATTTATTAAATATTTTTCTTAAAATTGATCTTTTAAAAAAATTTCTTATTTAATTTTAAATTGTTTTTTCTTCTATAAAATTCTAAAATAAAATATTTATATACTAAAATAGTATAAATATCTAAATTATATATAATATTTTATATAGATTATGGAGAATAAATTGAATAATAAAGCAATAGTATTAATGGAAGATGGAACTAAACTTTTTGGAAAATCTATAGGAGTTGAAGGAATAGTTATAGGAGAAATAGTATTTAATACTGCTATTACTGGTTACCAAGAAATAATTACTGATCCTTCTTATTATAAACAAATTGTTACCTTAACATATCCACATATTGGGAATGTAGGTACTAATTTAGAAGATAATGAATCATCAAAAATCTATTTAAAAGGACTTATTATTAATAATTTATCTAAAATATCAAGTAACTATCGTAGTACTGAAAATTTAGATGTATTTCTTAAAAAAAATAATATTGTTGCTATTGAAGGGATAGATACTCGATATTTGACAAGATTAATACGTAATAAAAAACTTAATAAAATAAGTTTAATAGTTACTAAAGAATATTTAAATTATAAAAATATTATTGAAAAAATTAATAAATATAATGGATTAAAAGGAATTAATTTAATAAAAAATATCACAACAAAAAAAAAATATTCTTGGACTGAAGGAAATAAAAATACTAAAGTAATTAAAAATTATATTTTTTTAATACATATTGTCGTAATAGATTTTGGTGTTAAAAAAAGTATTTTAAAAATGTTTATTGATAAAAAATGTAAAATTACTGTTGTTCCAGCTTTTACTAGTTATGAAAATTTAATTTTATTAAATCCAGATGGTATTTTTTTATCTAATGGTCCAGGAGACCCTACTCCATGTTTTTCTATTATCAATACTATAAAAAAAATTTTAACAACAAATATTCCAATATTTGGAGTATGTTTCGGTCATCAAATATTAGCTATTGCAAGTGGAGCAAAAATAAAAAAAATGGATATAGGTCATCATGGAAGTAATCATCCTGTTAAAGATTTAAAAAATAATAAAGTATTAATTACTACTCAAAATCATTGCTTTACTATTGATCCAAATAATTTTCCTAAAAACTTAGAAATTACACATAAATCTTTATTTGATAATACTATACAAGGAATTCATTATATTAATAAACCTGTTTTTGGATTTCAAGGTCATCCTGAATCTAGTCCAGGTCCACATGATGCATCTATTTTATTTGATTATTTTATAGAATTAATTCAAATATATTGTAAAAAAAAATATAAGAGATTATAAAATGCCAAAACGTACTGATATAAAAAAAATTATGATTTTAGGTTCTGGACCAATTGTTATTGGTCAAGCTTGTGAATTTGATTATTCTGGTACACAAGCATGTAAAGCTTTAAAAGAAGAAGGTTATAATTTAATCTTAGTTAATTCTAATCCAGCTACTATTATGACTGATCCTGATATTGCTGATATTACTTATATAGAACCTATGAATTGGGAAATTATAGCTAAAATTATAGAAAAAGAAAGACCTGATGTTATTTTGCCAACAATGGGGGGGCAAACAGCGTTAAATTGTATTTTAGATTTACATAAAAATAATATTTTAAATAAATTTAATGTAGAAACTATTGGAGTTACAATTGAAACTATAAATAAAGCAGAAAATCGTTATTATTTTGCAAAAATTATAAAAAAATTAGGATTTGATGTTCCTCATTGTTTAGTAGTTCACAATATTGATGAAGCGATAAATAATATAAAAAAAATTGGGTTTCCATGTATTATTAGACCATCATTTACTATGGGGGGTAGTGGGGGAGGAATAGCAAATAACATAGAAGAATTTAAAAAAATTTGTAAAAATGGTTTTAATTTATCTTCTAATCATGAATTAATTATTGATGAATCATTAATAGGATGGAAAGAATATGAAATGGAAATTATACGAGATAAAAATGATAACTCTATTATTATATGTTCAATAGAAAATATAGATCCTATGGGTATTCATACAGGAGATTCAATTACAGTAGCTCCAGCACAAACTTTATCTGATAAAGAATATCAGATAATGAGAAATGCTTCTATATCAATTATGAAAGAGATGGGTATTAAATCAGGAGGTGCTAATGTGCAATTTGCTGTAAATCCAATAACAGGAAAATTAATAATAATTGAAATGAATCCTCGTGTATCACGCTCATCAGCTTTAGCATCTAAAGCTACAGGTTTTCCAATTGCAAAAATATCAGCTAAACTCTCTATTGGTTATACATTAGATGAATTAACAAATGATATAACAAGTAATAATATCACTGCTGCTTTTGAACCATCTATTGATTATATAGTAACTAAAATCCCTAGATTTAATTTTGAAAAATTTCATAATGTTAATGATAGATTAACAACACAGATGAAATCTGTAGGTGAAGTTATGGCTATAGGGAGATCTTTTCAAGAATCAATTCAAAAAGCATTATGTAGTTTAGAAATTGGGATTAATGGTTTTAATTCTAAAATAGATTTAATTAAAAATGAAGAAAATTATAATTTAATTATAAAAGAATTAAAAAACCCAGGTCCTGATAGAATAAGATTTATTGCAGATGCTATACGTATAGGTATATCTATTGAAGATATATATGATTATTCTAAAATAGATAAATGGTTTTTGTTACAAATAGAAAATTTAATTATTATTGAAAATAAAGTAAAAAAAATAGGTATAAAATATTTATATGATAAACAATCTTTTTTTAATTTAAAAAAAAAAGGTTTTTCTGATGCTAGATTAGCTAATCTATTAAATATTTCGGAAGAAAAAATAAGAAAATTAAGATATAAATTAGATATCCATCCAGTATATAAAAGAGTAGATACATGTTCTGCTGAATTTAAAACTAATACTGCTTATATATATTCAACATATGAAACAGAATGTGAAGCTTATCCTAATAATAATAATAAAAAAATTATTATTTTAGGTAGTGGTCCTAATAGAATAGGTCAAGGTATTGAATTTGATTATTGTTGTGTACATGCATCTATGATATTACGTAAAAATAATTTTGAAACAATCATGATTAATTGTAATCCAGAAACTGTATCTACTGATTATGATATTTCAGATCGTTTATATTTTGAACCTATTACTTTAGAAAGTATATTAGAAATTATTAGAATAGAAAAACCTCAAGGTGTAATTATCCAATATGGAGGACAAACACCGCTAAATTTAGCTAAAGAATTAGAAAAAGAAAATATTAGTATTTTAGGTACCAGCCCTGCATCTATAGATCTTGCTGAAAATAGAAAAAAATTTCAACAAATTATTAATTCTTTAAAATTAAAACAATCTCTTAATTATATAGTAAAAAATTTAAATGAAGCTTTAGATAAAGCTAATGAAATTGGATTTCCTCTTATAGTTAGACCTTCTTATGTTTTAGGAGGTAGATCTATGGAAATAGTATATAATAAAAATGATTTAAAAAATTATTATTTATTAAATATAAAAAGTAATATTCCTGTTTTATTAGAAAAATTTTTAAAAAATGCAATAGAAGTTGATGTTGATGCTATTTGTGATCAAAAAAATATTTTTATAGGTGGTATTATGGAACATATTGAATATGTAGGAATTCATTCTGGAGATTCTGCTTGTTCTTTTCCAACACGTACTTTAAGTAAAAGTATTTTAAAAAAAATTAAAATTCAAACAAAACAATTAGCTATCAAAATTAATGTTTGTGGATTAATAAATATTCAATTTGCTATAAAAAATAATGAGATTTATATAATAGAAGTTAATCCTAGAGCATCTAGAACAATACCTTTTATTTCTAAAGCAATAAATATTCCATTAGCAAAAATGGGGACATTAGTTATGATAGGACAAACATTAACAAATTTAAAACTTGATAAAGAAATTATTCCACCTTATTTTACTGTTAAGGAGGTAATATTACCTTTTGATAAATTTGATAATATAGATCCTATCTTAGGACCAGAAATGAAATCTACAGGAGAAGTTATGGGTATAGGATTTTCTTTTGCAGAAGCTTTTTATAAAGCAATATTAGGAACAAAATTTGATATAAAAAAAAATAGTACTATATTAGTATCTGTACAAAATAAAGATAAAAAATTAATTTTTCCAATAGTTCAGAAATTAATAAATTATGGTTTTAAAATTGAAGCAACATATGGTACTTCTAAATTTTTAAAAAAATTAAATTTATTAGTTAAAACAGTTAGAAAACCTATAGAAAAAAAACCTAATATAATTAATTTTATTCAAAATAAAAGATATTCTTATATAATTAATATTGTAGAAAAAAAAGAATCAATTAACAATTCTAAATTAATTAGAATTTTAGCTTTAAAAAATAATATTTACTACAATACTACTATTAATGGTGCTAAAGCTAGCCTAATTTCTATAGGCAGTAATTTTAAAAAAAGAGTATTTTCTTTACAAGAATTACATAAAATTTTATTAAAAAAAAATCTTAATCTTTAAAATAAAAATATTTTTTATACAAAATATATCATTATAGAAAACAAATGAATATAAAAGAAAAAAAATACAATTTATTAAAAATTTTTTATTTAAATAATTTACAAATTATAAATATAAAAGGTACTGATAGTAAGACTTTTTTACAAAATCAATTAACAATTGATATTAATAAATTAGATAATAATTCAAATTTTTTGAATGCTATCCATTGCAATTCTAATGGTAAGATATTAACAAATATGCATATATTTAAAAAATCTAATAATCATTATAAATATATTATTCAAAAGAATATATTAAAAAAATATTTAGAAAGTATTAAAAAATATATTTTGTTTTATGATATAAAAATTTATTTAGATCCGCAAGAAAAAATTTTTTTATTATCTAATATAAATCTACAAGAAAAATTTATTAAAATTTTTAAAAAAAATAATGTTTTTTATCAAAAAAAGACATTATTTTTTTTTAAAAAAGATATTTTTTTAAAATTTTGTTATTCTAATAATTATTATTTTTTAGTTTTATCAAAAAAAAATATTAAATTGTTAATACAAGATTTTTCTATAAAAAATGTAATTTTTATTAAAAATAATAATTTTTGGAATAAATTCTATATGGAAATAGGTTATCCTATTATTGATAATAAGCAAAATTGTAATTTATTTTTTCCACAAGAAAGTAATATGGAAAAATTTGATGCAATTGATTTTAATAAAGGTTGTTATTTAGGTCAGGAAATAATTAGTATTTTAAAATTTAAAAAGAAGAAAAATAAACAATTATTTTTATTAGAAGGCAAAACAAAAGTTTTTCCATTATTTGATGATTTATTAGAAATAAAAAAAAATAAAACTCAAAAATGGCAAATAATAAGAGGTAGTATTATTTTAAAATCATTAATAATTAAATCAAATTTAATTTGGATACAAGTTATATTACAAAATAATATTTTTAAAAATTCTTTAATTAGATTAAAGAAAGATAAAAAAAGTATTTTTTCTATTATTAAGATTTTTAAATAACTAAAAAATATTTTTTAAAAATACAAATTTAAATATGATTTTTTTAATAATAAAGGGTTTATATCACAATGAAAAAGATAACTATCATTTTTATAATGATGATAATGAATATTTATAATATTGCTAATGCTGAATCTAATTTTAAAGATTATTGGTATTTTGGTTCTAAATTTGGATTGTCACAATATGATAATATTAAATTATTAGGAAAAGATATTGATGATAAAGAATATACTGTATTTAATAAAATAGGAAATGGATTATTTTTTGGTTATCAATCAAATAATTTTTTAGGATTTGAAATGGGTTTTGATTGGTTAGGATCTATTAAAAAAAATATAGAAGATAAAAACACTACAAATTTTTTTGAATCTAAAGGGATTCAATTAACATCTAATGTTAGATATCCTATATTTAAAAATGTATATTTATATAGTCGTTTAGGTGGTTTGTTTACCCAATCAATTAATCAACAATATGATAAAAATGATTATAATAAAAATATAAATAATAAATATTATAATATCTCTCCACTTATGGTTTTAGGAGGAGAATATATTATAAATAATAATTTTTCATCTAGAGTAGAATATCAATTTGCAGGTAATATAGGTAATCAAGATGATGATAATTTAGGTCAAAAAACTAATAATTCTATGTTTACTTTTAGTTTAGTATATAAATTTACTGATAAATATCATCTTCCTTCAATAAAATCTTTAATTAAAAAAGCAAAAAATAATTATTATAATAATTATGGTAATAATGATATTTTATCTAAAACAAAAGTTTATTTTGATTCTAATAAAATTCTGTTAGGAAAACAAAATAAAAAAAAATTGGATAAAATATTAGATATTAATATTAAAAATAAAAATTTATCTAAAGATAACGATAATAAAATTGTTATTTTAGGTCATTCTGATTATTTAGAAAAAGATAGTAATAGTATTTTATCTCAGAAAAGAGCTCAACAAATTGTTGAATATTTAAAATCTAAAGATAAAAATTTATTAAAAAAAATAATTTTTGTAAAAGGATTAGGAAGTAATTTATTCATTAATAAAAATTGTCAAAAAATAAAAAATTGTGAATTATTAAAACAATGTCTAGTAATAGATCGTTATGTAGAAATAAAGATTTTAAAAGTTTTTAAAAAAATTATAAAAAAACATCATTTTTATAAAAATCATTTTTTAATGGATCATAATCATAATTATGGGCGCGATGATTATTTAAATGATGGAATGTATGGTTATAAACATAAGTTTTTTATATATAAAAAATATCATTTTTTTTCTAAAAATAAATTATCTATAATATATGAATTACAAAAAAAATTATATTTAATAAATAATTTTTTATATAAATTTTAAATAAAAAATGCAGAAAATATTTTTATTTTCTGCATTTTTTATTTATAAAAATAAAATCTAAAAATTTTTAAATCATAGAATAAAAAATGCCCGAAGGCGGAATTGAACCACCGACACGGGGATTTTCAGTCCACTGCTCTACCGACTGAGCTATTCGGGCATAAATTAAAATATATTTTATATTATGACAATATTTATGAGTAAACGTCAATATTTTTTTATTAAAAAATCAATAAAATTTTATTATAAATAATGATTATTATCAATAATCATTATTTATGTATAAATTATATTTTTAAAATATAATTTTAATAAAAAAATAATTTTTTTTAGATAAGACTTGAAACAGAGACTATAAGTCCTTATCTTTCAGTGCACATTATTCAAAATAAGTTAACATTAATTTACAATAGTTAAACTTTCTTAAAAGGAGAATTATTAATGAATATTCGCCCATTACATGATCGTGTTATTGTAAAAAGAAAAGAAGTTGAATCTAAATCTTCAGGTGGAATTGTTTTAACAGGTTCTGCTGCAGGTAAATCTACAAGAGGGGAAGTATTAGCAGTAGGTAAAGGACGTATATTAGATAATGGAACAGTAAAACCATTAGATGTAAAAAAAGGTGATACAATTATATTTAATGACGGTTATAGTGTAAAAACAGAAAAAATTGATGATGAAGAAGTTCTTATAATGTCTGAAAGTGATATTTTGGCTATTATTAAATAATAAAATTTGTCATTAAATAAATAAAATTATAGAAAATTTAATTAATTTAATATAAATAAATTTAAGGAATATTTAAAATGGCAGCTAAAGACGTAAAATTTGGTAATGATGCTCGTGTAAAAATGTTACGAGGTGTAAACGTACTTGCAGATGCAGTTAAAATTACACTTGGGCCAAAAGGTAGAAATGTAGTATTAGACAAATCATTTGGAGCCCCAGCTATAACTAAAGATGGGGTGACAGTAGCTAGAGAGATAGAATTAGAAGATAAATTTGAAAATATGGGAGCACAAATGGTCAAAGAAGTTGCTTCCAAAGCTAATGATGTAGCAGGAGATGGAACAACTACAGCTAGTGTATTAGCTCAATCTATTGTAAGTGAGGGTTTAAAAGCAGTTGCTGCTGGTATGAATCCTATGGATTTAAAAAGAGGAATAGATAAAGCTGTTATAGCTGCTGTAGAAGAATTAAAAGTAATTTCTGTACCATGTTCTGATTCAAAATCTATAGCACAAGTAGGAACTATTTCTGCAAATGCAGATGAAACTGTAGGTAATTTAATAGCCCAAGCTATGGAAAGAGTGGGAAAAGAAGGTGTTATCACAGTTGAAGAAGGAACTGGATTACAGGATGAATTAGATGTGGTCGAAGGAATGCAATTTGATAGAGGATACTTATCTCCATATTTTATTAATAAAACAGAATCTGGCACTGTAGAACTTGATAATCCATATATATTATTAGTAGATAAAAAGCTTTCAAATATTAGAGAAATTTTACCTATTTTAGAAATGGTTGCAAAATCAAGTAAATCATTATTAATTATAGCTGAAGATGTTGATGGAGAAGCTTTAGCAACATTAGTAGTTAATACTATGCGTGGTGTAGTTAAAGTTGCCGCAGTTAAAGCTCCTGGGTTTGGAGATCGTCGTAAAGCTATGTTACAAGATATTGCTATTCTTACAGGTGGTAATGTTATTTCAGAAGAAATAGGTCTAGAATTAGAAAAAGCTACATTAGAAGATTTAGGCCAAGCAAAAAGAATAGTTATAAATAAAGATACAACAACCATAATAGATGGTGTTGGTAAACAAAATGATATTTCAGGTCGTGTTAATCAAATTAGACAAGAAATAGATGAGGCAACTTCTGATTATGATCGTGAAAAACTTCAAGAAAGAGTAGCAAAATTAGCAGGTGGAGTAGCTGTATTAAAAGTTGGTGCTGCAACTGAAGTAGAAATGAAAGAAAAAAAAGCTAGAGTAGAAGATGCTTTACATGCTACTAGAGCTGCGGTAGAAGAAGGTGTTGTTGCAGGAGGTGGAGTTGCATTAGTACGTGTAGCTGCTAAATTAATGAATTTAACTGGTCAAAATGAAGATCAGAATATGGGCATAAAAGTAGCTTTAAGAGCAATGGAAGCGCCTTTACGTCAAATCGTTTCTAATGCTGGAGAAGAACCATCAGTAATTGCAAATAATGTTAAAGATGGACATGGTAATTATGGATATAATGCTGCAAATGAAGAATATGGAGATATGATTAAATTTGGTATTTTAGATCCAACTAAAGTAACAAGATCAGCATTACAATATTCTGCATCTGTAGCTGGTCTTATGATTACAACAGAATGCATGGTTACTGATTTACCAAAAGATGAAAAATCAGAAATATCTAATACACCACCAGGTGGTATGGGTGGAGGTATGGGTGGAATGATGTAATTTTTATTAAAAATTTTAAATTTATTTAAATAAATTTAAAATTTAATTTATATATTAATATATTAATAAAAGCTGTGCATTAATTTTAAGCACAGCTTTTTTATTTTTAAAATTTTATATTTTTTTAAATAATAAATTTTTTATTTTTCCCACCATAAATATCTTTAGTTAATCTAGGTACTAAAAATCCTGATAAAGATAATAATATTTTTTTCATAATTTTTTTAGCTTTGTTTTCAGATACATAAAAATGTTTACTTCCTTCTACTTTATCTAATAAATGTAAATAATAGGGTAATATTCCAATATTAAATAAACTATTACTTAATTTAATTAAAATTTTATAATTATCATTTATGTTTTTTAATAAAACACTTTGATTTAAAATAGTTATTCCTCTTTTTTTTAAAAAATAAATTTTTTCAAATAATTCATCACTAATTTCGTTAGGATGATTAATATGTGTCACTATTATAATATGAAATTTGCATTTACTAAATATTTTTAATAAATTTTTAGAAATTCTTTGTGGAAGAATACATATTATTCTAGTATGTATTCTTAATATTTTAATATGAGATATTTTATTTATATCATTAATAAAATATTTTATTTTATTATCATTTAAAATTAAAGGATCCCCCCCAGAAAAAATAATTTCATTAATTTCAAAATTTTTTTTTATATAATTAATTATTTGATTCCAATTACATATTGTTATTGAATTGGCTTGTTTAGTATTTTTTCGAAAACAATATCTACAATGTACGGCACATATCCCAGTTACTAATATTAATACTCTATTTTTATATTTATGAATCATTCCTGGAATAATAAATTTTTCATTTAATGGATTACTATTATATTTTTTATGTTGAATTAGCTCTTTTTCATTAAAAATAAATTGTAGTAAAATAGGGTCTTTAGAGTTTTTTTTTTCTATTTTGTTTATAAAAACTAAAGGTATTTTAACTTTAAAAAAAATATTTTTCTTTTTATATAAAAATTGATTATTATCTTTTTTATTTATTTCTGTAAGTTTAATTAAATCAAGATTATTATCAATATTATTGGATAATTGTTGTAACCATAGTTCTTTCATAAAATAATTTCATTTTTATAAATATGTATTATTATAAATTAATATTTTTTTTAAAAAAAGAATAAAATGGTTAACTATTATAGTAATAATTTTAGAATTGGAATGAAATTTATTTTTTTAAATCAACCTTATATTATAGAATCAAGTGAATTTGTTAAACCTGGAAAGGGGCAAGCATTTGTTAGAATAAAAATGAGAAATTTAATTACAGAAAAATTAATTGATAAAACATTTAAATCTACTGATAATTTAGATACAGCTGATATTTTAGAAAAAAAATTAAAATATTTATATAATGAAAAAAATTATTTTTATTATTTTATGGATAAAAAAAATTTTGAACAAATTATAATTCATAGTAAAATTATAAAAAATAAAAAAAAGTGGTTAATAACACAATATGATTATATCATAACATTTTGGAATCAATTACCAATATTTTTAACATTACCTAATTTTATAAATTTAAAAGTAGTAAATACAAATATTATCCTAAAAGGAGATGCAGTAAATAATAATAAACAAGCAATAATTAGTAATGGAGAAATAATAAAAGTCCCATCTTTTATTAAAATTGGAGATATTATTAAAATTGATACAAGAAAAAAAAAATATATTTCTCGTTTTAAATAATTAAAATATAAAATTTAAAAAATAATATGAAAAATTTAAATTACTTAACTAGTGCAAAAATAAATGATTTAATTAAACGTGCTATTATAATAAAAAAAATAAGAAATTTTTTTGATAAAAAAAAATTTATTGAAGTAGAAACCCCAATATTAACTCAATTTGAAAATACAAATCTTTTTTTACAACAATTTAGTACAAATTTTATTAATATTAAAAATAAAAAAAAATTATTTTTAATTACTAGTCCTGAATTTCATATGAAAAGAATACTTGCATCTAAAATAAATTCTTCAATCTATCAAATATGTCATAGTTTTCGCAACGGTGAATTAGGACAATATCATAATCCTGAATTTACTATGTTAGAATGGTATCATAAAAATTATAATTTAAAACAATTAATGGAAGAAATAGATAATTTTTTTGTAGAATTTGGATTTAATCAATTAAAAAGATATTCATATAAAAAAATTTTTTTTAAATATTTTAAAATAAATCCTTTTAATATAAGTAAAAAAAAATTATTATTTTTAATAAAAAAAATAGGTTTTGTAAAAAATAAAAATAGTACTTTTATTACAGATAATTATTTGCAAATGTTATTTGATTTATATATTGTTCCTAAGTTAGGATTAAAATCTCCAGTATTAATATATAATTTTCCTTCCTCACAAAAAACTACCGAAACTATAAATATAAAAAATAAAAATATAGCAAATAGATTTGAAGTATTTTTTAAAGGTGTTGAATTAGGTAACGGATTTCATGAATTAACTAATTATAAAGAACAAAAAAAAAGATTTAATGAAGATAATAATAAACGTAAATTAATAGGTTTACCAATTAAAAAAATTGATATTTATTTACTAAAAGCAATAAAACATGGAATCCCCAACTATTCAGGGATGGCAATAGGTTTAGATAGATTTATTATGTTTTTATTAAAAAAAAAATCTATTCATAAATCTATTAGTTTTTCTATAAAAAATGCTTAATATTTTATTTAAAATATTTTATTTTAAATAATATAAGCTAATAATTCTCCAATTTTAATATTTAATCCTTTTTTCAAAACAGGATTAAATTTGATTGTTTTAGGGGGAAATAAAGTAATAACAGTTGAACCTAAATTAAAATAACCCATTTCTTCTCCTTTTTTTAAAAAAATAGAATCTTTTTTATAAAAATTTTTAATATATGGCCAATTCCAAGTTTTTATTTTATTTCTTCTAGAAGAAATAACTAAACCAGACCAAGAATTATAAATATTACCTACTATTTGCGCCCCAATTAAAATTTTAACCATAAAACCAAAAGATGTTTTAAATAAAAAAATTACTCTTTCATTTAAAATAAATAAATTACATAAGTTTTCAGAAAAAATATTATTTACTGGAAATAATTTTCCAGGTATATATATCATTTTTAATAAAAAACCATTATAAGACATATGTATTCTATGATAATTTTTAGGAGATAAATATATATTAATAAAATATCCATTAGTAAAAATTTTATTTATATTATTATTTTGACCTAAAAGGTCATATAATGAATATTCACAACCTTTAAACTGAAAAAGTTTATTTTTTTTTATAATACCTAATTGATTAATAATACCATCTGTATTTTGAATTATATGATGTTTATTATTATCAATTGGTCTATTATTCATATTTAATTTTCTTATAAAAAACTTATTAAAAGTTTTATAATAAAAAATATTAGGATATTTTGTTTCTTTCATATTTATTTTATATATTTTAATAAACAGAAATATAAAAAAAGTAGTTATTATACTAAGTTTTTTTTTTGATATATAACTAAAAAATTTTGTAATTAATAATTTTGGTAATAAATTTTGTATATATATATATAATTTTTTCTTCATTTTATAATTAACTATTTTATGAAATATTTTAATATAATATAAAAAAACCATATATAATAGTATTTAAAAATTTAAATTATAAATAAAATAAATATAAGGATATTTTGTGCAAATTAATAATCATTTATTAATATGGTTAGATTTAGAAATGACTGGTCTTAATCCTAATAAAGATCATATAATTGAAATTGCTATAGTTATTACTGATAATAATTTAGAAATTATCAATAAAGGAATAGTTATCCCAATATATCAATCAGATAATATTTTAAATTATATGGATTCATGGAATAAAAATATACATAAAAAAACTGGTTTAATTAAAAAAATTAAAAATAGTAAATTTAATGAAAAAAAAGCTGAAATATATATTTTAAATTTGTTAAAATCTTATATTAAACCTAATACCGTCCCTTTATGTGGTAATAGTATTTATAAAGATCGTATGTTTTTATATAATTATATGCCTAATTTAGAAAAATATTTTCATTATCGAAATATTGATATTAGTTCAATAAAAGAACTTATTAAAAGATGGAAACCTAAAATTTATTCTAAATTAAAACAAAAAAAATATCAACATAGTGCATATTATGATATATGTGAATCTATAAATGAATTAAAATTTTATAAAAATTTTATTTTTAATAATAAAATTATATCTAAAATAGATTGACAAATAAAAGTTAAATTTAATATGATTAAATTAATATTTATAATTATATTATAGCGGGAATAGCTCAGTATGGTAGAGCACAACCTTGCCATGGTTGGGGTCGCGAGTTCGAATCTCGTTTCCCGCTCTATATATTTAATAAATAACTTTAATATATCTTACAAATTTATTTATTAATATTATTTATAATGTCTATTAAAATTTTACCTAAAAATGTTATAAAAAGAATAGCTGCAGGAGAAGTAATAGATAGGCCAGCTACTGTTATTAAAGAATTAATTGAAAATAGTATTGATGCAAAAGCATCACAAATAAATTTATGTATAAAAAAAGGAGGGATGAAATATATTTATATAAATGATAATGGAATAGGAATGAATAAAAAAAATTTAATTTTATGTATTAAAAAACATGCTACAAGTAAAATAAATAATTTAGATGATCTAGATTGCTTTAAAAGTTTTGGTTTCAGAGGAGAAGCTTTAACTAGTATAAAAACTATATCTAGAATGACTATTACATCCAAAACATTAAAACAGCACATTGCTTGGCAATTATATACAGAAGGATTTAATGAAAAAATTATTTATTTAAAACCAATTTCACATCCTATAGGAACTACTATCATTTTATCTGATCTTTTTTATAATTTCCCTGCAAGAAGATCATATCTTTCTAGTGAAAAAATAGAATTTATTTATATTAAAAATATTATTAAAAAAATTATTTTAATGAAATTTGGTATAGGAATACAATTTAAATATAATAATAAAATTATTTATAATTTTAAAAAAGTAACAGATAATATTTCTTACTCAAATAGAATAAAAATTATTTGTGGTAATTTTTTTTTACAAAATTCACTAAAAATAAATGTTTTTGATAAAAAATTAGGATTATATGGATGGATAGTATTATTTAAAAAAGATAATGTAACAAATACATTATTCAAATATTTTTATGTTAATAATCGTATAGTATCTACTAATTTTATTTATCGTATTATAAAAGAAATAATATATGGTTATTTCAATAATAATTATAGTTTTTCTTTTATATTTTTTTTAAAACTAGAACCTAATCAAATTGATATAAATATACATCCTCAAAAAAATGATATATGTTTTTATAACATAAAAATAATATATAATTTTATCTTTAAAAATATTAAAAAATTATTATTAAAAAATAATTTAATAAGTAATATAAAAAATATTAATTTAATTAAAAAAAATGAAAAAAATTTAGAATATTATTCTGTTAAAAATAAATTATCAATTACAAATCAATTACTATTTAATAATATTAAAAAAAAAAATATAGTATATTTAGATAATTTACCAAATTTTTATTTTAAAAATTTTGGCAAATTTTTAACAATTTTTAAAAATACTTATATTATTATAGAAAAAAAAAATTTTTTATATTCTATTTTAATAAAAAAAATAATTTTTTTATTATTAAATATAAAATTTAAATTACATTTAAAAAATAAAAATATAATTAATAGCATAAAAACAAATATTAAAATAAATATAAAAGAAAAAGAATATTATATTTTATATAAAATAAAAATATTTTTAATACAATTAGGTTTTAACTTAAAATTAAGTAATAAAAATTTTATTTGCATATTATGTGTACCTATATTTTTATCATTATATGATATAAAAGATTTTTTTTTCAAATTATTAAATTATTTTATAAATATAAAAAAAATTTCTTTAAATAAAATTAAAAAATGGATAATTAATTATATAATTAATATGCATATATTATGGGATTCTTCTAAAATTATAAATTTATTAATGGAATTAGAATTATTAAAATTAGAAGAAAATAATTTCTCTATAAAAAAGTTATTTTGTTTAATAAAAATATAATTTATAACATGAATAAAAAAAATAAAAAATTACCAATAGTTATTTTTTTAATGGGAACTACAGCATCTCAAAAAACTTATTTAGCAACTAGATTAGCAAAAATTTTACCTATTGAATTAATTAGTGTAGATTCATCTTTAATTTATAAAAAATTAGATATAGGAACTGATAAACCAAAAAAAAATGATTTTTTTTATGAAAAACATTGGTTAATTGATATTAAAGAACCTTATCAATTATATTCTGTTATGGAATTTTATAATGATGTTTTAAACATTATGAATGAAATAGTTAAAAGAGGTAAAATCCCATTTTTAGTAGGAGGAAATATGTTTTATTATAATAAATTAATTAATACTATTTCTCCTTTATTACCTGCATCTAATTTAAAAATACGTAAAATAATTACTAATCAAATAAAAAATAAATTATATAAATCATATCATGATATGTTAAAAACAGTTGATATTATATCTGCAAATAAAATTCATTGTAATGATATACAAAGAAATTTACGAGCTTTAGAAATATTTTTTTTAACTGGGAAACCATTAAGTGAATTACAAAAAAATATAGGTATTAAAATTCCTTATAAAATATATCAATTTGGATTAACTTATTATAATAGAAAGATTTTATATAAAAATATAGAAAATAGAATTTTTAAAATGTTAGAATCAGGTTTTGAAAAAGAAGTAAGATATCTTATTAAAAATAAATATCTAAAATTTGATTTTCCTGCAATACGTTGTATTGGATATAAACAGATGTTTTTATATATTTTAGATAAAATTTCTTATCAAGAAATGATACAAAAAACTACTATTAGTACACGTCATTTAGCAAAGAAACAATTAACTTGGTTACGTTATTGGAAAAATATATATTGGTTTGATAGTAATAATATTTATAAAGCTTATGATTTTATTATAAAATTTATAAAAGAAAAATTAAATTAATAAATTTTAAATAATTTTAAAAAAATAAATTAAAATTTATGCTTTTATTTTATAATAAATTTAATTTATTAAAATAATTATTAAATAAAATGAAAGATATTATTTTTGGTATACATTCTGTTATTAGTCTTTTAAAAAAAAATCCTCTTTCTTTAAAAGAAATATTTATTTTAGATAGTAAAAAAAAATCTAATAAAATTAAGGAATTATTTTATTATATAAATAAATATAACATTAATATACATAAAGTAAATAAAAAATGGCTTAATAAAAAAACTAATAATAGTATTCATCAAGGAATTATGGCTGTAATAAATATATCAAAATCTTTAACTGAGAAAGATATAATAAAAATTATTAATATATCAAAAAGAATATTTATTCTTATTTTAGATAGTATCACAGATACTCATAATTTAGGCGCATGCATAAGAAATGCTGTTGCATTTAATGTTAGTATGATCATTTTACCTAAAAAAAATTCTGTTAAAATAAATGCTATAGTAAAAAAAATATCTTGTGGAACATCAGAAGATATACCTATTATTTTCGTAAAAAATTTAAAAAATACTATTGATCTTTTAAAATATTATAAAATTAAAATAATTGGAGCTGATAATAATAAAAAAAATAGTATTATTTATAATAATAAACTAAAATATCCTATATGTTTAATTATTGGATCTGAAGATAAAGGTATTAAAACTACTATTAAAAAAAAATGTGATTTATTAATTTCTATACCTATGTTTAATAATTTAAATTCTTTAAATGTTTCTGTAGCAACAGGAATTTGTTTATTCGAAATAATGAGACAAAATTTTATTTTTAAGCTTAAAAATTAATTTTATAAAATATACTTATTTATTTTATAAATATTTTAATCATATTTACATATAAATTGGAAATTTACTATGAGTAATCCTTTATTATCTGATTTCCTAATACCGCCTTTTAATAAAATAACTAATGATTGTATGATTCCTGCAATAGAAATCACAATTAAAAATTCTAAAAATAAAATTAATCAAATTTTAAATAAATATAAACATAATTATAACTGGGAAAATTTTTGTCAAAAAATATTAGAATTAGATGAAAATTTATATCGTATTTTTTCTCCTATAAATCATTTATACTATGTATGTAATAATAATAAAATCAGGAAAAATTATGAAATTATTATTAAAATGATAACTAATTATCATATATGGATTACACAAAATATAAATTTATATAATGCTTATATAAAATTACAAAATAATCAAGAAAATTTAAATTTTAATAAATTTAAAATTGAGTCACTTAATAAGATAATATGTGATTTTAAATTTTCAGGAATTTTATTATCTCAAGAAAAAAAAAAGAAATATGTAAAATATGTTACATATTTATTAGAATTACAAAATATTTTTAATAATAATATTTTTGATAGTACTAAAAGATTAGAAAAACATATCTTAGATAAAAAAGAATTAAATGGTATTCCTAATCATATAATGAATATTATGCATAAAAATGCTATTTTAAAAAATAAAAAAGGATATTTAATCACTTTTGATTTTCCTATTTATTCATCCATAATAACATTTTGTAAAAATAATATATTAAGAAAAAAAATATATTATATGTATAATACAAGAGCATCTGATTTAGATCAGAATAAATCTAAATTTAATAATGAACCTATTATAATAAAAGAACTATCATTACGTGTAAAATTATCTAAATTATTAGGATATAATTCTTATTCTGAACAATCATTAGTAATGAAATCTGCTAAGAAAGTTGATAAAGTTTTATCTTTTTTATATAAATTAATAAAATTATCTAAAAAACAAGCAGAAAAAGAAGTTTTAAATTTAAAAAATTTTATTAAAAAAAAATATAATTTAGTAAAAATTAATCCATGGGATATAGCATTTTTTTCAGAAAAATATAAATTTTATTTATATGGAATTGATGATAATATTATTCGTGATTATTTCCCAATTAATATTGTAATGAAAGGTATGTTTAATATTATTAATAAAATATATGGTTTAATCTTTAAACAAAGAAAAGTATCAGTTTGGCATAAAGATGTTCTGTTTTTTGATGTTTTTAATTCAAAAGATAAATTTTATGGAAGTATTTATTTTGATTTATATATTCGGCCAGAAAAACGTAGTGGCGCTTGGATGGATATATGTCAAACAAGAATTTTAAAAGAAAATGGAATAATTCAATATCCAATTGCTTATGTTAATTGTAATTTTACTCCATCTTATAACAAATTTTTTTTACTTAATCATGATGAAGTTTTAACTTTATTTCATGAATTTGGACATGCTTTACATCATATTACTTCTCAAATAAATATATCTAATATTTCAGGAATTAATGGAATACCTTTAGATATTGTAGAATTTCCTAGTCAATTTATGGAATATTGGTGTTGGGAAGCTAGATCTTTACAACTAATTTCTCAACATTATAAAAAAAAAAATAATCTTCCAGAAAATATAATTCATAAACTAATCAAATCTAAAAAATATAATGCTGCTTTATTACTTATGCGTCAGATAGAATTAAGTTTATTTGATATAAGAATACATGATGAATTTAATTTAAATAAAAAAAAACAGATATCAGATTTAATTCAAGAAATAAGAAAAAATTTAATAACTATTTCTCCTATGCCTGTTTGGTATAAATATACTAATGTATTTAATCATATATTTGGTGGAGAATATGCAGCAGGATATTATAGTTATTTATGGGCAGAACAACTAGCTGCAGATTCTTTTTTGTATTTTAAAAAATATGGACTATTTAATCAAATTATTGGTAGAAAATTTTTAAATAATCTTCTATCTTTAGGTAGTTCTCAAGATCCTCTTGTTTTATTTAAAAAATTTAGAGGTAAAGAATTAAATATTAATTCTATACTTATACAAAGAGGTATTAATTATAATGAATAATATATTTTATTAAAAATTTTTTTTATATTTATAGGGTTAAAAATATTATTTTATGAAAAATATAAGAAATTTTTCAATTATTGCTCATATTGATCATGGTAAATCAACATTTGCAGATAGATTAATTGAACTTTGTGGTGGATTATCTCATAGAGAAATGACATCACAAGTGTTAGATACTATGGACTTAGAAAGAGAAAGAGGCATTACAATAAAAGCACAAAGTGTTTCTTTAAATTATAAAGCAAAAAATAATAATTTTTATAAATTAAATTTTATTGATACTCCAGGTCATGTAGATTTTTCTTACGAAGTTTCTAGATCTCTATCTGCATGTGAAGGAGCATTATTATTAATAGATGCATCACAAGGAATTGAAGCTCAAACTTTATCTAATTATAATACTGCTCTTAAAATGGGATTAAAAGTATTACCAGTTATTAATAAAATTGATTTATTAACTGTAAATATTAAAAAAATTCAAAAAGATATTCAAGATATAATAGGTATTAAATCTAAAGAAATTCTTAAATGTTCAGCTAAAACTGGATTAGGCATCCAAGAAATAATAGAAGATTTAGTTAAAAATATTCCTTATCCAAAAGGAAATATTAATCATTCATTACAAGCTCTTATTATAGATTCGTGGTTTGATAATTATTTAGGAGTTATAGTTTTAATTTGTATTAAAAATGGTCAAATCTCTAAAGGAATGAAAATAATTGTTTTGAATACAAAAAAAAAATATGTTGTTGAAAAAATAGGTATTTTTACTCCTAAAAAAATAAATTTAAATATATTAAAATGTGGTGATGTTGGTTGGATAGTTTTAGGTATAAAAAATATAAGTGAAGTGCCAGTAGGGGCTACTATAACATCATATATCAAACCATCAACTATACTTTTACCTGGATTTAAAAAAAGTGTTCCTAAAGTTTTTGCTGGTCTATTTCCAATAATATCAGATGAATATAAAATTTTTAGTAATGCACTAAAAAAATTAAGTTTAAATGATTCGGCTTTATTTTTTGAACCAGAAAATTCAGAAATATTAGGTTATGGATATAGATGTGGTTTTTTAGGTTTATTACATATGGAAATTATACAGCAACGTTTATTAAACGAATATAATATCAATATTATAACTACTATGCCTTCTGTTAAATATGAGGTAATCACAATTAATAAAGATATTTTATATATAGATAATCCATCTAAATTCCCCCCATCTTTTTTAATAAAAGAAATAAGAGAACCTATTTTAAAATGTAAAATTATCTCTCCAATTAAATATATAGGAAAAATTATTCAATTATGTATAACTAAAAATGGAATACAAAAAGATATAATATATCATGGTAATCAAGTAATATTAATTTATGAAATACCTATGCTTGAAGTAATTATAAATTTTTTTGATAAATTAAAATCTATTACAAAAGGATATGGATCTTTAGATTATAATTTTATAAAATTTAAAAAATCTGATTTAATTTGTATTAACATTCTTATTAATAAAAAAAATGTTGATGCATTAACAACAATTACTTATAAAAAGAAAATTTATTCTTATAGTCGTATTTTAGTAGAAAAAATTAAAACATTGATTCCTAGACAACAATTTGATATTACAATTCAAGCTATAATTGGAAAAAAAATTATTTCTAGTACAAATATTAAACAATTACGAAAAAATGTTATTGCAAAATGTTATGGAGGAGATGTTAGTAGAAAAAAAAAATTGATTCAAAAACAAAAAGAAGGAAAAAAAAGAATGAAAAAGATTGGTAATATAAAATTACCAACTTCAGTTTTTTTGGCTATGTTGAAGATAAATAAATAATTTATTTATAAAATATACTATAAATAGTAATATATATAATTATTTTTAATAATTTTTAATATAAAGTATATAATTACTTATTAAATAAAAACTTAAATTATTTTATTTATATAAAAAATAATATATTTAACTTTCACTATATAAAATATATGTTAAAAAAAAAATATTGGATAAAACAAATAGGGTTTTTATTACCTATAATATTATTAGTTTTTATAATTCGTTCATTTATATATGAACCTTTTTATATTCCATCAAATTCAATGATGCCTACCTTATTAGAAGGTGATTTCATTTTAGTAAATAAATTTATTTATGGAATTAAAAATCCTTTAAATAATAAAATTATTTTTAAAAATACAATACCTAAAAGAGGAGATATAGTAGTTTTTAAATATCCTAAAAATATAAAAATAAATTATATTAAAAGAATTATTGGATTACCAGGAGATACTATTGTTTATGATTTTAAAAATAAACAAATAATACTTTTAAAAAGTAAAAATTTTCAAAAAAATATTTTTAAATATAAAAAATTAAAAAAAAGTAAATTCATTAAAATTTTTAAAAATTCGAAAGAATATTATATTTTAGGTGGATTAAGATTATTCCAATACACAGAATATATAGATAAATTATCACATAAAATTTTATTTATGCCTGAACTAGAAAATGAAACATTAAATATATATAAACAAAAAAATGTTCCATTATATACTTGGATAATTCCAAAAAATTATTATTTTGTTATGGGTGATAACCGTGATGATAGTTTTGATAGTAGATATTGGGGACTTGTTCATAAAAAATATTTATTAGGAAAAGCTATATTAATTTGGTTAAATGTTCAAAAGAAATCAAATTCATGGTTTTTTAAAATTAGATTTAATCGAATACATAAAGTTAATTAATTTATTCAAAATAAATACTTATTTTATATAATAAATTAGAATATAATTATGTGAATTTTATTATGATTAATCAATTACAAAAAAGATTAGGTTATATTTTTATTCATCAAGATTTATTATATCAAGCTTTAACACATAGAAGTGCAAGTAGTAAACATAATGAAAGATTAGAATTTTTAGGAGATTCTATATTAAGCTATATAATAGCTAAAGCATTATATAATAAATTTCCTAGTGTAAATGAAGGAAATATGAGCCGTATGCGTGCTTCTCTAGTTAGAGGTAATACATTAGCAAGTATTGCAAGAGAGTTTAATCTAGGTGAATATTTATTTTTAGGTCCAGGAGAATTTAAAAATGGGGGATATAATAGAGAATCTATTCTTGCTGATACAATGGAAGCTTTAATTGGTAGTATTTGTTTAGATAGTAATATAAAAGTTGTAGAGAAGATTATTTTACTTTGGTATCAATTTAGATTAAAAAAAATATTACCTGGAAATAATCAAAAAGATCCAAAAACACGATTACAGGAATATCTACAAAGATCACATCTTCCTTTACCTTATTATTTCATAATACAAATAAATGGGGAAGTACATAATCAAAAATTTACAATACAATGTAAAATTAGTGGAATATCAGCAATAATAATAGGAATAGGCTCAAGTCGTCGTAAAGCTGAACAATCAGCAGCAGAAAAAGCTTTAAAAAAGCTTGGTCTTGAATGATTTATTTTTTTATAACAAAGGTAATTTATGTGAAAACAATATCTTCATATTATGGTAGTATTTTAATTTTAGGAAGATCTAATTCAGGAAAATCTACTTTATTAAATACTTTAGTAGGTAAAAAAATATCGATAATTTCTCATAAAATTAATACTACTAATTATAGTATTATAGGAGTATATAATAAAAATTCTTATCAAATAGAATATATTGATACTCCAGGAAATATATTTTATAATAACAAAATTTTAAATTCATTAAAACATAATAAATATAATTATATTTTTTTTATTTTGGATCGAAATAGATGGAATTATATAGAAAAAAAATTTGTAAAAATTTTTAATAAAATAAATATACCAGTAATTTTAATTATTAATAAAATTGACAAAATTAATAATAAAAGTATTTTATTACCTTATATTAATTTTCTTAAAAAAAAAATTAAATTTATTTATTTATTTATGATTTCAGCTAAATATAAATTATATACTAATGACATTAATAATATTATTTGTAAAAAATTACCTAAAAAAAAACATAATTATCCTCAAAATTATATTACTAATCAAACAGAAAAATTTATTTTTAAAGAAATTATAAGAGAAAGTATAATAAAATATATTCATAAAGAATTACCCTATTTAATAAATATTAAAATAAATTATCTTAAAAAATTAAAAATATTACCAGATAAAATAAATGTTTTATTTTTAATAAAAAATATACATCAGAGAAAAATAATAATAGGTAAAAATTCTATAATAATAAAATTAATTAAATATAGATCTGAAAAAAAAATAGAAAAATTTTTTAAAAAAAAAATAAATTTAAATTTATGGATAAAAATACAATAATTAATTTATAAAAAATTTATTTAAATTTAAAACATAAAATGAAAATTTTTGGAATAGGTATCGATATAGTAGAAATAAATAGAATTAAAAAAATTTTTATACGTTTTGGGAAACGTTTTGCGCATAAAATACTCACTAAATATGAATTAGATGTATATAAAAAAAATAATAATAAAATTAAAATTTTAGCAAAATATTTTTCAGTAAAAGAAGCAACTGTAAAAGCGTTAAATACTGGTTTTAGTAATGGTATCTTTTTTAATCAAATAGAATTATCTCATTATTTAACTGGGAAACCAAAATTAAAACTTTATAATCAAGCGTTAAAATTTTTAAAAAATACAGTTTATAAATATAAAATTCATATTTCATTATCTGATGAGAAAAAATATACTTGTGCAATAGTTATAATTGAAAAAAAATAAAATTTTATTTATGTAATATGTTTTTTTATTATATCATATGCTTTATGTATATTTTGTGTTTTAATTTTTGCTATTTCTAATTGTTTAGATGAATATCCTTTAGATATTAATTTATCTGGATGATATTTACTAATTAGTTTATGATATGCTCTTTTTATAGTTAATAAATTATCATTATAATTAATTCCTAATAATTTATAAGCTTTATCTAATTCTGACTCATAATTATTTTTATTGTTAAAATTATTATTTTTATTGTTAAAATTATTTTTTTCATAGTAAAATTCATAATTATTATAATAATATTTTGTTTTTTTTTGATTTTGATCATAATAATTATCAAATAAATCTTTTTCATTAATAAATTTATTATTATATTTTAATTTTTTTATTATAAAAAATAAATCAATAAATGATATATTTAATTCTTGAAAAATAATATTTAATATTTTTTTATTTTTATTATTTAAAAAATTATTTATAAAAGATAATTCAATTTGTGTTTCTAAAAACTTATTTATTAAATTTCTATTATTATAAATTAAATAATTTAAATTATTTAATTTATAAATTAAAGGATAATTTTTTTTTTTACCATTATTAAATGCTTTCTTTACAAAATTTATTTCTACATTATTTAAATTCATTTTTTTAATTAATTTAATAGTAAAATTTATATCATTTTTACTAATAAACCCTTTTGATTTACTTATATAACCCATAACTTCAAAATTAATTTGAAGAAATAATTTCTGTATATTATTTTTGTAATAATAGTTATATTTTTTATTATAAAATTTAGTTATTTTATTAATTAAATAACTTATTAATATTAATATTATAATATTTAATAAATTAAAACTTATATAATAATTAATAATTAAATTTATTAAAAAGAATAATAATTGTAAATAAGAAAACATATATTCTCCAATAAATATATTAAATTATAATTTAATTATCTATAATAATTAATAATTATACTAATTTACAATAATTAAATATTATTATAATAATTATTTATTATAATAAATAATAATAAATTTAATTATTAATAGGATTAAAATGATAATTAAAAAAATAATTTATATCATAATATTATATTTTTGTTTATTCAATATTTCTCAATGTATGTCAATGAAAAATATTAATAATATAAAAATAATTATAAATGATGATGTAATTTTAAAAAATAAAATAGATGAAATTTTATCTATTACAAAAAAAATTTATAATAGTAAATATCCAATATTATATTCATTTTTAGATATTAAAAATACTAAAGATGTAATAGAATATTTTATTTTTTTAAACATTATAAAAAATAATAATTTTTTTTTATCAGAAGATGATTTTGATAATATTATTTTAAATATATATCAATCAAATAATATTGATGAAAACTTATTAAAAAAAAATTTTTTATTGAAAAATATTAATTATAAAAAATTTTATAAAATTTTTAAAAATATTATATTAATTAATGTATTAAAAAATAAATTTTTATTAGAAAATTTTAATATTTATGATGAAGAACTTGATTCATTAAGTAATAGATTATATTTAAAAGAAAAAACACATAAAACATATAATATTACACTATTTTATTTTTTAATTAATAAAGATTCTTTAAAAAATAAATTTAATCATAAAATTTATTTATTAAAACAATTAATATTGTTATTAAAAAATAAAAAATTAAAGAACAATTTAAAAAATTATAATGAAAAAACATTTATTTCTTATTTTCAGATAAAAAAAAAAAATTTAAAAAATAAAAAAGAAAATCAATTATTAAAAAATGTTATTAATTATTTAGATAATGCTAAAAAAAATGATATAATTGGTCCAATATATTTAAATTCAAAATTATTTATTTTAAAAATAAATAATATTTTTATAAAAAATAATATAGATAATGAAAAAGTATTATTAAGATTTATTTATATAAAAAAAAAAAATTTAAGTAATAAAGATTTTAATAAAAAAATTAAAGATATATATTTTAATCTTTTAAAAAAGAGAATAACTTTTCAAAAAGCAATTGAATTATTTTCCGATGATGTATTATCAATTAGATTTAAAAATAATAAAAACTGGATATTATTAAATAATTTTTCTTCAAAATTTAAAAAAATTATAACAAAATTAAAAATTAATGAATTTAGTTTACCTATTCAAGAATCAGATGGAGCTTTTATAATCCAGTTATTAGATAAAAATAATAAATTATTTTTAAGGAAAAAAGCATATGAAATTATTTTACAAGAAAATATAGAAAGAGAAGCTAATCTTTTTATTTTTACATATGCTAAAAAAATATATGTAAAAATTTTTAATTAATAACAAAAATATTATTTGTATATTAATTTAATTATAATATATATAATATATCAATTTTTTATAAAAAATATTATATATATAATAATATGAAAATTATTTTTAAAAAAAAATATGGCCAACATATATTAGTTAATGAAAAAATTATTCAACAAATTATTTCTTTTATTAATCCAAAATATTATCAAATAATGTTAGAAATAGGTCCTGGTTTAGGAGCATTAACTATACCAATGATAAAATATAATAAAAATCTCTCTATTATTGAAATAGATAAAAATTTTTTTAATATTTTAAAAAAAAATAAAATTTTAATAAATTCAAATATTAATATATTATTAAATAATATTTTAAATTTTAATTTTTTAATTTTAACTCAAAAATATAAAAAAAGAATACGTATATTTGGTAGTTTACCGTATAATATTTCTATTACAATAATTTTTTATTTATTTAAATATTTAAATAATATTAAAGATATGAATTTTATTATGCAAAAAGAAGTTGTAAATCGTTTAATTGCTTATCCTGGAGGTAAAAATTATGGATGTTTAAGTATAATAGCTCAATTATTTTGTAAAATAAAATCTTTAATAGAAATTAAAGCAAATGCTTTTTTTCCTAAACCTAAAATTATTTCTAATATGGTTTTTTTAAGACCTTATATTAATAATCCTTATAATTTAAATAATATTTTTTTTTTAAAAAAAATTATTAAACAAGCTTTTAGTATGAGAAGAAAAATTTTACGAAATAGTTTAATAAATTTATTTTCTATAGAAGAATTAAATTATTTAGGTATTGATTATAAAATTCGTGCTGAAGATGTTTCAATATCAGAATATTGTCAATTAGCTAATTGGTTGGAATTTAATAAAAGGTTATAATTTTATGAAATCATTATTATCTCAAGTTTATATAAAAACAAATAGTATTTATATAAAATCACAATCAATACCTACAGTTAATCGTTATGTTTTTACTTATACAATTACTATTCATAATCTAGGAAAAAAAATTTTACAATTAATTAGTCGTTATTGGAGTATAACTAATGGTAATGGTAAAAAAAATCAAATATATGGTGAGGGAATAATAAGTAAAAAACCATATATTAAACCAGGAAATAATTTTCATTATACTAATATTACTATTTTAGAAACCCCTGTTGGGATTATAGAAGGACATTATATAATGATAGATGAAAATAATCATGTTTATCATGTAGAAATACCTATTTTCCGTTTAGCAATTAAAACCTATATTCACTAATATAATTAATTTATAAAAAAATATGACTACTTATTTTATTGGAGATATTCATGGACATTATAATGAATTTATTTCCTTATTAAGAAAAATTAATTTTGATTATAAAAATGATAAATTATGGATTACAGGAGATCTTATAGCAAGAGGTCCAGATTCTATAAAAGTTTTATATTTTTTATATTCTATTCAAAAATCTATAAAATTAGTTTTAGGAAATCACGATTTATATTTAATATTTCTTATATTAAATCAGAAAAATAATAATATTAATGATACAAAAACTTTAAATTTATTAAAAAATAAAAAAATAATATTTATTATAAATACTTGGTTAAAATATCAACCTTTAATACAATATGATAAAAAAAAAAAAATTTTAATGTCACATGCAGGTATTCCTCCTCAATGGAATAATATAGAGATTATATTATCTGCTGCTAATGAAGCAAAAAATATTATTTCAAGTAAAAATAATAGTTTTTTTTTAGATTACATAAATAATGAAAAATATCAAATAAATGATTGGAAAAACAATACATTAATAGGTTTTAAACGTTTTAATTATATTATTAATGGATTAACAAAAATGAGATATTGCTATTTAGATGGTACATTAGAAATGTTAACTAAAAAAGCACCTAATGATATCCAGTCTAAAATATTAAAACCATGGTTTTGGATTCCAAATATTTTATATAAACAATATACAATATTTTTTGGACATTGGTCTGATTTACAAGGAGGACAATATACTCAAAAGAATATAATAGGATTAGATACTGGATGTTGTTGGGGTAAAAAATTAACAATTTATTCATGGGAAAAAAAACAATTTTACAATGTAAATTGTAATATTTAATAATAATGTATAATTTATCACCAATAAATAAATATTTTTTAAGTTTATTTAAAAATAAATTTTTAAATAAAAAAGTTATTTTTGCTGGAAATATTAATGATAAAATACCTATTTATTTGAATACTTTTAAAAGTTTTATAAATACTCATAATTATAATTATTATATTTGGTTAAAAAAAAAAATAAATAATAATTATTTATATTATGGTTTAATGGATAATAAATATAAAAATTATAATTTTGATGTTTTAATATTTTTTTGGTTAAAAGATAAAAAAGAATCATTATTTATATTAAATAATATTTTATCTTTACTCTCTCTAAGAGTAGAGATATTTATTATTGGTTCTAATAATTGTGGTATTAAAAAAATTAATAATATAAAAGAATTAGAAATTTTAAATTTACAAAAAATTTTTAATGTAAGAAAACATGTTGTTTTTCATGGAATTTTAACAAAAAATGTTTATTTTAATATAAATAATTATTGGAATTATTATTATTATGATAATTATCGAATATATAGTTTACCTGGAGTATTTGGAGGTAAAAAAATTGATAATGGGAGTCAATTATTGATTTCTACAATTAATGATTGTATTTTTATAAAAGGTAAAATATTAGATCTAGGTTGTGGATCTGGAATTATTTCTACTGCTATACAAAAAAGTTTAAAAAAAAAACATTTAATATATGCTATTGATGTAGATGCAAAAGCAATTTATTCAACTATAAAAACATTTAATAAAAATATAATAAAAAATATTAATGTATTTCCTAGTAATATTTATTCTAATATTCAAGAAAAATTTGATTTTATTATATCTAATCCTCCTATTCATAAAAATTTATCTTTTTCATTAGATTTTATTTATCAAATGATAAATAATTTTAAAAAAAATATAAATTATAAAGGAGAATTATTATTTGTTACAAATAATTTTATATCATATAAAAAAATTTTTAATAATTTTTCATTAAAAATTTATATTTTATCTAAAAATAAAAATTTTTCTGTATATAGAATTAAAAATATATAAATTTTAATAAAAAATTTTATAAAAAATAATAATTTTAGAAAAATATAAATAATAAAATTATTATATATATTTTTTTATATTTATTATATATATTAATATATATAATAAATAATTTTATATAAAAAAATATATATAATAATTTTATTTTAAATATAAATAAGAGACTAAATATGATATTAGTAACTAAAAAAGCTCCAGATTTTACTACTTCAGCAGTTCTTCCTGATGGATCAATTATAGATAATTTTAATTTATATGAATATTCAAAAAATAAAATAACTATATTATTTTTTTGGCCTTTAGATTTTACATTTGTTTGTCCAACAGAAATTATATCTTTAAATCAACATTATAATAGTTTTTATAAAAGAAATGTTAGAATATTAGGTATATCATGTGATTCCCAATTTGTGCATCAAGCTTGGCGTAATACTCCTATTAATAAAGGGGGTATAGGACATATTAAATTTATAATGATATCTGATATTACAAAAAATATACAGAAATCTTACGGAATTGAACATCCTCAATTAGGTATAGCATTAAGAGCATTATTTTTAATAGATAAAAAAGGGATTATAAGACATCAATTAATTAATGATCTTCAATTTGGAAGAAATATAAATGAAATAATTCGTATAATTGATGCTTTAAAACATAATGAAAAATATGGTGATGTATGTCCTGCACAATGGGAAAAAGGTAAAAAAAGTATAACTCCTAATTCTCAAGGTATTATTAATTATTTATCAAATAATATAAATGAATTATATTAAAAAAATTATAATATATTATATTTTTTATTTAATAATATCAATACATTGTGCACGATAACGTAATAAATGGTCCATTAAAATAATAGCAACCATTGCTTCTCCTATTGGAACAGCTCTAATTCCTACACAAGGATCATGGCGTCCTTGTGTAATACAAGTTATTTCTTCACCTACAGAGTTAATTGTTTTTCCTGGTATAGCAATACTAGAAGTTGGTTTAACTACAAAATTTAAAATTATATTTTGTCCTGTACTAATTCCACCTAAAATTCCACCAGAATTATTACTTTTAAATCCATTTTTGTCCATTTCATCTCTATAATTACTTCCTAGTTTATTTATCGAATTAAAACCATCGCCTATTTCAATACCTTTTACTGCATTTATACTCATAATAGCATGAGCTAATTCAGCATCTAATTTATCAAATACAGGTTCTCCTAATCCTATAGGTACATTTTCTGCAATAATAGTAATTTTAGCTCCTATAGAATTACCAGTTTTTTTTAAAATATTTATCATATTTTGTAAGTCCTTTATTTGATATTTATTTGGACAAAAAAAAGGATTTTTATTAACTTCAGCCCAATTATCAAAATTACAAATTATATCTCCTATTTGAGATAAATATCCTCTAATTTTTAAATTATATTTTATTAATAAATATTTTTTAGCAATAGCTCCTGCAGCAACACGCATAGTTGTTTCTCTAGCTGATGAACGTCCTCCACCTTTGTAATCTCTAATCCCATATTTTTTTGCATAAGTATAATCAGCATGTCCAGGACGAAAAATATTTTTAATATTATTATAATCTTTAGATCGTACATCCATATTATTAATTAATAATCCAATACTTGTTCCTGTAGTAAAATTATTAAATATACCTGATAAAATTTGTATTTGATCTAATTCTTTACGAGGAGAAGTATATTTTGATTGTCCTGGTTTTCTTCTATCTAGATCTTTTTGTATATCTTGTGTTTTTAAAGGAATTTTTGGAGGAACACCATCTATGATACATCCTAAAGATTTTCCATGTGATTCTCCGAAAGTAGTAACTTTAAATAGTTTACCAATACTATTACCTGACATAATTATTTCTCCTAAATTTATAAAAATTATTTATTAAATATAATATTATATATTTTCTATTTTAAATATCCCTATACCTCCATTTTTTATATCAAGCCATTGAAAACATATGTTAGGATATTTTTCTATAACATTTAACATTTTATTTCCTACTTCACAAATTAAAATACCATCTCTTTTAAGATAAAGAGGTGCTTGAGATATTATTTTATCAATAATTTCCATACCATTATTTTTAGCAAATAAACCTATTTTAGGTTCATATAAATATTCTTTTGGTAAGTATTTTTTTTCTTTTTTATCTACATATGGAGGATTAGTTATAATTAAGTCATAAGTAGATTTTGTTAATTTATTAAATAAATTACTACATATTGGGGTAATACGGTTTTCTAATCCATGTAATTGAATATTATATTCTGCGACATTAATAGCTTCTAAAGAAATATCTACTGCATCTATATGTGCATTAGGGAATAAATATGAACATGCAATAGCTATACAACCACTTCCAGTACATAAATCTAATATAAATTTAGGTTGTTTATTAGAAAAGATAACTGATTTAAATCTATTATTAATTAATTCAGCAATTGGAGATCTAGGTATTAATACTCTATTATCTATATATAATTCATGTCCACAAAACCAAGCTTTTTTTGTTAAATAGACTACCGGGATTTTTTTTTTTATACGTTTATAAACTAATTTATAAATTAGTTCACGTTCTTTAACTAATAATCTAGATTTATAAATTTCTTTCCATAGATAAGGAGGTAATCCTAATAATGGTAAAACTAAGTTTATAGCTTCATCCCATACATTATCACTACCATGACCATACCATAAATTAGAAATACTAAAACAACTGACAATCCAACGTATTATATCCTGAATAGATAATAATTCACTTATAATTTTTTTATTAAGTAAATATTTTAATTTTATTACCATATTATATATCCTATAATAAAATATTTATTAAATAATTTAAATATAAAAAATATAAAAATATATTTTATGATAAAAAATTTTTATAATTTTCTCCCCTGACTGGGTTCGAACCAGTGACATACGGATTAACAGTCCGCCGTTCTACCAACTGAACTACAGAGGATTTATTTATAATTATTATTATAATTAAAATAATATATACATGTCAAGGAAATTATATTTCATATATTTAAATTAATTTTATTAATAAATAATATCAATTATTTTAAAATTTTATATTTAAAATTATAAATTTTTTAATTTTTGAAAATCTGTTTCATATTTTTTACTTATATTATCATCAACATAATTTTGCCATATACCTTTATTAATAATATCATCATTAGGATACAAGATATCATTATTTATCATATCTAAAGGTAATAATTTTTTTGCTTTTAAATTTGGGGTAGAAAAACCTGTTTTTTTAGCTATTTTTGCTGCAATATCAGGTCTTAATAAAAAATTAATTAATTTTAATGCACCTTTGATATTTTTTGCATTTTTAGGAATAACAAAGCTATCCATCCAAAAAATACCTCCTTCTTTAGGCCAAATAAATTTTATAGGAATGCCTAATTTTTGAATAAGATAAGCAGATCCATTCCAAATCATACCTATATTTACTGAACCTTCGATAAAAGGATATCCTGGATTATCAGAGTTAAATGAAATAATGTTAGGCATTAATTTTTTTAATTCTATAAAAGATTTTTTTATATAATTAATATTATTTGTATTAGCGGGATAACCTAATTTTATTAATGACATTTGAAATATTTCTTTAGCATCATCTATTAAAGAAATAGATTTATAATATTTAGGATCCCATAAATCTTTCCAACTATTAATAGATTTAGGATTTATGACATTTATATTAATTCCTATCGCTGTTGCACCCCACATATATGGAATAGAATATTCATTATTTAAGTCAAAAGATTTATTTAAAAATTTACGATCTAAATTAGAAAAATTTGGTATTTTTTTTTTTTCTATTTTTTGGATCATCCCTTCATTTTTCATTTTTACTACAAAATAAGTAGAAGGAACAACTAAATCATATGGTTGTTTTTTATAAGTTTTTAATTTAGCATACATACTTTCATTAGATTCATATGTAGAATAAATAATTTTAATACCTGTTTCTTTTGTAAATTGATTTAAAATTTCTTGAGGGACATACTCTGTCCAGTTATAAAAAAAAATAGTATTTTGATAATATTTTTTATTATTTAAATATTTTTTTGTAATTGGTAATAATAATATAAAAATAATAAATACTAATCTAAAAAATGAAAACATTTTTATCAAACCTTATAAATATATTTAAATTATTTATTTTTTAATTATCCAAACTTTAATTTTAATTTTCTTATTTTTATAAGATAAGAAAATTTTATATGATTTTAAATTATTAAGTTCTTTATTTTTTTAAAATATATTTTATAAAATAAATATTAATTTTATTTAAATTTTAAAAATGATTATATTATATATATATTAATTAAAAAATAATATTTCTAATTCTTAATTATATATTTTATATATTCTAATATTTAAAATATTTTTTTAATCTCTAATATTAATTTATTAATTATACTCTGTATAACTAATTTTTTAATGAAAAAATTTTATTCAAAATTTATTATTAATATTTTTTTATTTTTTATAAAAATTATTAGAAATATTTTAATATTATTCTTTTAATAAAGAAGCCATCATTATTGCTTTAATAGCATGAATTTTATTTTCTGCTTGTTGAAATATAATACTATTATTAGATTCAAAAATTTCATCAGTTATTTCTAATCCGTTATATAAATTATATTTTGAAATAATTTCGTTAGTAAATAGATTTTTATAATGATTATATAAATGTAATGAAGGTAAACAATGCATAACTTTAATATTTTTATTTTGACTTTTTTTTAATAATAATTTATTAACTTGATAAGTATATAATTTTTTTATTTTTTTTTCCCATAATTGTAAAGATATTTTTTCTCCCATAGATACCCAAATATCTGTATAAATAAAATCTGTACCTTTTATACCTATATCTATATTATTAGTAATATGAATATTATTACTATTTTTCATTTTTTCTATTATATTATTTATATAAAAATTATTATTTGATTTAATTTTTTGGGGAGAAATTAAACATAATTCAAAGCCTATAATAATAGATGCCTCTATTAAGCTAAAGGATATATTATTATTTATATCTCCTATATAAGATAATTTAATTTGATCTATTTTTTTATTTTTTATATTTTCTTTAATAGTTAATAAATCTGCTAATATTTGAGTAGGATGAAATTCATTAGTTAATCCATTCCATATAGGAATTGTTGAATATTTAGCTAAATTTTCAATATTTTTTTGATATTTTCCTCTATACCCTATTCCCTGATACATATTACTTAAAATTCGAGCTGAATCTTTTAATGATTCTTTATTACCAATATGACTGTCTTTTATATTTAAATAAGTAATATGTGCTCCCTGATCGAAACAAGCTATTTCAAAAGAACATCTAGTTCTTGTTGAATTTTTTTCAAAAATAAGAATAATATTTTTATTAATTAATTTTTTTTTTTCTTTAAAATTTTTTTTATTATTTTTTAATTTTTCTGAAATTTTAATTAATTCATAAATATTTTCTTTTGAAAAATCTGATAATTTTAAAAAATGTTTATTATAAAATTGATTCATAATAATAATCCTTATTCATAACTAATTTAAAAAAATTGTAAAAATAATAAATATTATAAATTTTTTATTAAAAAAATTTTTTGTAATAATTCTTTTTTTAAAATTTTACAATTTTTTAATTTTTCGAAATTTTTTAAAATAATATTTTTAGGTGCTTTAGATAAAAAATTTTTATTTTTTGTATTTTTTATTAAAAAATTTATTATTTTTTCATTATTATTTAATTTTTTATTAATTTGATTTAATAAATTTTTCTGATCAATAATTTTATTATTTAATGGAATTCCAAATTCAATATTATTAATTTTATTTATTAATGTTTCTTTTGGGAAATGATTTTTTTTCTTAAGAAAAAAAATTTCATTAAGATTTACAAATTTTTTTAAAATATTTATATTAATTTTTAAAAAATGATTAAACTCATTATTTATATTTTTTATATATAAATTAATTTTTATATTATTATTTATATTCATTTCTATTTTATGATTACGAATAATCGTAATTAAATGTATAAATGTATTAAAAATACTTATAGTTTTTTTATTTATTTCTAAGTTATTAACTTGAGGAAAAGATTGTATCATGATACTAGTTTTCAATAAATTTTTTTTATTTTTAATTATCTTTTGCCATATTACTTCTGTAATAAATGGTATTATAGGATGAGCTAGTCTTAATAAAGATTCAAAAAGATTATATAATGTATAATGTGTACCAATATATTTTAATTGATTTTTTTCTCTGAAAATTATTTTACTATATTCTAAATACCAATCACAAAATTTATTCCATATAAAATTATATAAAATATTAGCAGCATAATCAAAACGATATTCATCTAATGCTTTGGTATAATATTTTACAATTAAATAATATTCAGACCAGATCCATTGATCTATTAGAGATAGATCTCTTTTTTTATTAATAAATTCATATTTTATATTTTTTAAAATAAAAATACTTGCATTCCAAATTTTATTACAAAAATTACGATAACCTTCTAATCTAGTCATATCCCAATATATATCACGACCTGTAGATGATAAAGCGGCTAATGTAAATCTTAATGCATCTGCTCCATAAATTTTATTATTTTTTTTAAAATTATTATTTTTTTCAAAATTTATAGAATTAATACCTTCAATAAAATCTATAGGATTAATAACATTACCTCTTGATTTAGACATTTTATTTCCTTTATTGTCTCTAATTAATCCTGTCATTAAAATATTTTTAAAAGGTACTTGAGGAGTATTATCTTTATTTTTAACAAAATGCATTGTCATCATGATCATTTTAGATATCCAAAAAAAAATAATGTCAAAACCACTTATAATAACATTAGTAGGATGGAATAAATAAAAATTTTTATTATTCGGCCAATCCAAAGTAATAAAAGTCCATAAACTAGAAGAAAACCATGTATCTAAAACATCAGAATCTTGTTTTAAAATAATATTTTTATTTAAATTATATTTTTTTTTTATTTCTTTTTCGTTTTTTCCTACATAAATATTATTTTTTATATCATACCAAACTGGAATTCTATGACCCCACCATAATTGTCTTGATATACACCAATCCTGAATATTATTCATCCAAGAATAAAACATATTTTTATATTTTTTAGGAAAAAATATAATTTTATTATTTTTTACAGCATTTATTGCATTTTTAGATAAAATTCTGGTATTTAAATACCATTGATTTGTTAACATAGGGATAATAGTAGTATTACTACGCATACTAAATGGTATTAATCTAATTTTTGTTTTATATTTATCTAATAAATTGTTTTGTTTTATTTTTTTTATGATTATTTTTCTTGCTTTTAAAAAATTTATTTTTTGTAAATCTTTTGGAATATTATCATTTAATTTTATTTTTTGTTGTTCATTATTTAAAATTTCACATTTTTCTAAAATATTACCATTTAAATCAAAAATCTTAATTAAAGGTAAATTATGTTTTATTGCAACTTGATAATCATTAAAATCATGAGCTGGGCTAATTTTAACACATCCTGTCCCCTTAGTGATTTTAGCGTAATTATCAGCTATAATAGGAATTTGACGATTAATAATAGGTATTATTACCATTTTACCTACTAAGGTAGTATATCTTTTATCTAATGGATTAATAGCAATTGCACTATCTGCTAATAATGTTTCTGGTCTAGTGGTAGCTACAGTTAAATAATTTTTATTATCTAAAGTTGTTATCCCATCTTGAAAAAGATATCTTAAATACCATATATTTGTTTTTTTTTTTTTATATTCAACTTCTAAATCAGAAATAACAGTTTTAAGTTTAAAATCCCAATGTATTAATCTTTTTTTTTTATAAATTAATCCTTGATTATAAAGAATAATAAAAATATCTCTTACAGATTTTGTAAATTTATTATCCATTGTAAATCTTACTTTTTCCCATTCTGTAGATAAACCTAAACTTTTCATTTGATTATAAATAATATTACAATACTTATCTTTCCATTTCCAAATATGATTTAAAAAAAATTTTTTACTATAATTATTCTTTGTTTTTCCTGTTTCATTAAAAATTTTTTGTTCTATTAAATTTTGTGTAGCAATACCTGCATGATCTATTCCAACTTGACATAATATATTTTTTCCTAACATACGATGATAACGTATTAAAATATCAATCAGTGTATATTGTAATGCATGTCCTATATGTAAACAACCTGTAATATTAGGTGGGGGAACCATAATAGAAAAACATTTTTTTGAATTATTTAATTTATTTTTTAAAAAATTATTATTTTCCCAATAATTATAAATTTTTTTTTCAAAATTTTTTGGATTATATATTTTATCCATAATAAAAAAATATCCTATATATAATAAAATTTATATTAAAATATAAAAAATTATTTATGGTTAGTTTGGTTAATCAAAAATTGACATAACATATTAATAGGTCTACCAGAAGCCATTGCCTTGTTATTTGGATAATACCAAGCTGTACCAGCAATATCTATATGAGCCCATTTATATTTTTTTGTAAATTTAGATAAAAAACAAGCAGCAGTTATTGCTCCTGCGACACCATTACTACTATTAACTAAATCAGCAATATTAGATTTTAATTGATGAAAATATTTTTGATCATTAATGGGTAGTTCCCAGACACGATCATCTGCTTCTAATGAAGCTCTTATGATTTTTTTAGATAATTTTTTATTATTAGCCATTAAACCACTAATATTATTACCTAATGCTATAACACATGCCCCTGTAAGGGTAGCAATATCAATTACATATTTAGGATTATATTTTTCAATATATGTTAATATATCACATAATATTAAACGTCCTTCAGCATCTGTATTTATAATTTCAACAGTAATACCAGACATTGTTTCTATAACATCACTAGGTCTATATGCATTAGAACTAGGCATATTTTCACCACAAGCTAAAATGGCAATAATATTTAAAGGTAATTTTAATTGTGCTATTGCATGTATAGTCCCATATATAGCTGCAGCCCCACACATATCATATTTCATATCTTCCATATTTTTACTAGGTTTTAAAGATATTCCCCCAGAATCAAAAGTCACTCCTTTACCTACTAAAACTATAGGTTGTGATTTATTATCATTTTGATATTTTATTATAGATATATAAGGTTTGTTTTGGGATCCTTTACTAACAGCTAAATAAGCATTCATACCTATTTTTTGCATAATTTTTTCATTAATAATTTCTACAGAAATATTATTATATTGTTTTATTAATTTTTTGGTTTTAATTGATAAATATTTAGGAGTACATATATTAGGTGGTAAATTAGCTATATTTTTTGCTTTTTTTATACCTAAATTAATAGCATTACCATGTTTTATTGCAGAAAAATAAATATTTTCATTATTATTAGTAATAATAAATTTTATTATTGACGAAAAAAAATTTTTTGATTTTTTAAATTTATTAAATGAATAGATGTTATGTTCAATAATATTTATTGTATCTCTAATATTCCAATATAATTCATAATTATCTATTTTTATATCTGTAAGATACCAATAAATTTCTTTAATAGAATATTTCTTTAAAATATTAATAACATTATTTATAATTAATTTATTTTTCTCTCTATTAAGAGTATCTTTATTACCACAACCTATAATAATAATTTTATTACACGAAAAATTAGGTATTTTATATAAAATTATGTGTTGATTAATTTTACCTTGTATATTATTTTTTTTTAAAATATTTAAAATATAATTATTTGATATATCATTTATTTTTTTTAAAATTTTAGAAAATTTATATTTTTCAAACATAGGTATTACTATACAATCTAGTAAATTTTTATTTGATAAAATTATTTTTTCTGCAAAATATTGCATTTTATAATCTCCATAATTGGAAATAAAATAATTAAAATTAATATAAATTATTTTTATATATTAAAAATAATAATTTCTATTTTTAATAAAAGAATAAGTTAATTATAATTAATATATAACATTTTTTAAAAAAAATGATAATTTATGTTTAAAATAAACAAAAATTTTTATATTTTAAAAAAAATTTAGATCCCCCCCTTGATGCATCAATATGTGGCCCCATTTCCCCTTCATTGGGAGATTTTATTTGTATAAAATATATTATTAAAATTTATTTTAATAATTTCTGTATTTTAAAAAATTAATTTAATTTATATATAAAATAGGAGTAAGTGATTAATATGGGTAAAATAATTGGTATTGATTTAGGTACAACTAATTCTTGTGTAGCAATTATTGATAGCAATAAACCTCGTGTTTTAGAAAATTCAGAAGGAGAAAGAACTACTCCTTCAGTTATTGCATATACTCAAGATGGAGAGATTTTAGTAGGACAACCGGCAAAACGTCAAGCTATTACAAATCCTAAAAATACTCTTTTTGCTATAAAAAGATTAATTGGTAGAAGATTTGATGATAAAGAAGTACAACGTGATATAAAAATAATGCCATATAAAATTATAAAATCTGATAATGGAGATGCATGGATAGATATTAAAGGGAAAAAAATGGCTCCACCGCAAATTTCAGCTGAAGTTTTAAAAAAAATGAAAAAAACAGCTGAAGATTTTTTAGGCATTAAAATAAATGAAGCTGTTATTACAGTACCAGCTTATTTTAATGATGCTCAACGTCAAGCTACTAAAGATGCTGGTAGAATAGCAGGATTAGAGGTAAAAAGGATCATAAATGAACCTACAGCAGCTGCATTAGCATATGGATTAGATAAAGGTAAAGGAAATAGAACAGTTGCTGTATATGATTTGGGGGGAGGAACTTTTGATATTTCTATAATTGAAATTGATGATGTAGATGGTGAAAAAACTTTTGAAGTATTATCTACTAATGGTGATACACATTTAGGAGGAGAAGATTTTGATAGTCGTATTATAAATTATTTAGTAACAGAATTTAAAAAAGAACAAGGAATAGATTTAAAAAATGATCCATTAGCAATGCAAAGATTGAAAGAATCTGCAGAAAAAGCAAAAATTGAATTATCTTCAGCACAACAAACCGATGTAAATTTACCTTATATTACAGCTAATTCTTCAGGTCCAAAACATTTAAATATTAAATTAACAAGAGCTAAATTAGAGTCTTTAGTAGAAGATTTAATTGATCAATCAATAAAACCATTAAAAATGGCATTAAAAGATGCTAATTTATCTACTTCAGATATTAACGATATTATCTTAGTAGGTGGACAAACTCGTATGCCTATGGTTCAGAATAAAGTATCATCATTTTTTGGTAAAAAACCAAGAAAAGATGTTAATCCTGATGAAGCAATAGCAATAGGAGCTGCAGTCCAAGGTGGGGTATTAGCAGGAGATGTTAAAGATGTATTATTATTAGATGTAACTCCTTTATCTCTAGGTATAGAGACTATTGGAGGAGTAATGACAACATTAATAAATAAAAATACAACAATTCCAACTAAACATAGTCAAATTTTTTCAACAGCTGAAAATAATCAATCTTCTGTTACAATTCATGTTTTACAGGGAGAACGTAAAAGAGCAAGTGATAATAAATCTTTAGGACAATTTAATTTAGATGGAATTAGTCCAGCTCCACGAGGTATGCCTCAAATAGAGGTAACATTTGATATAGACGCAGATGGAATTTTACATGTTTCTGCAAAAGATAAAAAAAGTGGACAAGAACAAAAAATTACAATACAAGCATCATCAGGTTTAAATAAAGATGAAGTAGAAAAAATGATCAGAGACGCAGAAGCTAATACTGAATCTGATCGTCTTTTTGAAGAATTAGTAAAAATACGTAATGAAGGTGATCAACTTATCCATAATACTGAAAAAAAACTTAAAGAAATAGATAATCAAATTAATAAAGATGATAAAATTTTAATACAAAATTCTATTAATGAATTAAACAAATCTCTTAAAAAAGAAGATAAAAATGATATAAGAACAAAAATTCAAAAATTAATTGAAATATCTAGTAAAATAATCAATTTAACTAATAATGAAAATATTAAAAAAGAAAAAGATAATAATGTTAAAAATAATGATAAAGAAAATGAAGTAGTTGATGCTGAATTTGAAGAAGTTAAAGATAAAAAAAAATAATTATTTAATAATTTTATAAATAAATTATTTAATTATATTATTAGTACCGTTTATCTTTTATAAAGAAAATAATCGGTATTAATAAAATTATGGGATTAGATTAGGACAATAATTTATTATGGCAAAAAAAGATTATTATGATATTTTAGGTATTACTAGGAATGCTGAAGATCGTGAAATTAAAAGAGCATATAAACGTTTAGCTATGAAATTTCACCCAGATCGTAATCCCGGAAATAAAAATGCTGAAAATAAGTTTAAGGAAATAAAAGAAGCTTATGAAATTTTAAGTGATACAAAAAAAAGAGCTTCTTATGATCAATATGGACATTCTGCTTTTGAACAAGAAAATATAAGTAGTACAACTGATTTTAGTGATATTTTTGGAGATGTTTTTGGAGATATATTTGGGGGGAATTCCAGGTCTAAAAAAAGATCTAGAAAAGGTTCTGATTTAAAATATATAATTGAAATTTCTTTAGAAGAAGCAATAAAAGGTATAACTAAAAATATAAAAATTCCTGTTTTAAAAAATTGTAATTATTGTAATGGGACAGGTGCTCAAGGAGCATTGCAAAAATGTCATACATGTAATGGTCATGGCCAAATACAAATGAGTCAAGGTTTTTTTACTGTTCAACAAACATGTCCTAGATGTCATGGTCAAGGAAATTTTATTAAAAATTCTTGTTTTTATTGTAAAGGTAAAGGTAAATTAGAAATTTATAAAAATTTATCAGTAAAAATTCCTAGTGGGATTGATAATGGAGATCGTATCAGATTAAATGGTGAAGGAGAATCAGGTGACAATGGGGCACAATCTGGAGATTTATATATAGAGATTAAAATTAAAAAACATTTTCTTTTTATTAGAGATGGTAATAATTTATATTGTGAATTACCGATTAATTTTATTACAGCTATTTTAGGTGGGGTTATAAATATACCTACGTTTAATGGTTATGTAAGATTAAAAATTCCAGAAGGAACTCAAACAGGTAAAATTTTTAGAATACGTAATAAAGGGATAAAATCAATTAGAAGAAATAGTAATTTTGGTGATTTATTATGTAAAATAATAGTTGAAACTCCAATTAATCTAAATAATGAACAAAAAAATATTTTATCTAAATTAGATAAAAGTTTTCAAAATATCTCTAATTATAAAAATAATCCTAAAATAGGGAAATTTTTAAATAGTATTAAAGATTTTTTTCATAACATAAAAAACTAATAATAATAGAGGGTATAAAAAATAAGTTTATTTTTTATACTCTCTATTATTATCTTTATTTAATTATTAATCCATGACAGAATTTATATTTTTTACCTGAATAACAAGGACATTTTTTATTTCTACCTATTTTTTTTTTTAAGAAATTTATATTATTCAAATATTTATCTTTCTTATCTATATAAGAAGAATCAGATTTTTTTTTTATCATGATTAAGTTATTATTTTTTATATTATTATTTATAATTTTAGTATTTTCTATTAAAATATTAGAAAGTTCACAATAATCCATGATTATTTCTTTTTCTAATTTACTTAAAATAATAATAACTTCTTTTTTTAAAGTATTTAACATCATATTAAACATATGAAAAGACTCTCTTTTATATTCCTGTTTAGGATCTTGTTGAGCATAACCTCTTAAATGAATACCTTGTTTTAAATATTCTATTGCAGCAAGATGTTCTTTCCATAAATTATCTAAAATTTTTAAAATAATATTTTTTTCAGAAATTTTTATATTTTTTATTTTTAAGTTATTTATTTTTTTTAAATATTCTTGTTCTGAAAAATTAATAATTTTTTTTAAAAAAAAATCTTTACTAATTTTTTTTGCATTTTTTTTTATATATACATCTATCCAATTTTTTATTGGTAATTCTAAATTAAAAACATTAATAAAATAAATTTTTATTTTTTTTAAATCCCATTTTTCTTGAGTATAATAATCAGATTTAATATAACTATTTATTAATTTTGTAAATATCTCAATTCTAAAATTTTTAATTATTTGTTCAGTTTTTGATGATTTTAATAACTGATCTCTTTGAGAATATATTGATAAACGTTGATCATTTATCACATCATCATATTCAAGTAATTGTTTACGTATATCAAAATTATAATTTTCTACCTTTTTTTGTGCTTTAGAAATAGCTTTAGTTATCCAGGGATGTTCAATATAATCATTATATTTCATACCAAGTTTTTTCATTAAAAATAACATATTTTTAGGAGCAAAAATACGCATTAAAGAATCTTCCATTGATAGATAAAACCTTGAAACACCTGGATCACCTTGTCTACCGGAACGACCTCTTAATTGATTATCAATTCTTCTAGATTCATGACGTTCAGTACCAATAACATATAAACCACCTAATTTTATAATTTCTTCATGTTTTATCTGCCATTGTATTTTTAATTTTTTTAAGTTATCAAAACTATATTTTTTTTCTAATATAAAAGCTCCACCTAAAACAATATCAGTACCTCTTCCTGCCATATTAGTTGCAATGGTTACTGCATGTTTTTCACCTGCTTTTGATATTATTTCTGCTTCTCTAGCATGAAATTTTGCATTTAAAATATTATGTTTTATCCCTATTTTTTTTAATTTCTCAGAAATTAATTCTGATTTTTTTATAGAAACAGTACCAACTAAAATGGGTTGTCCTTTTAAATTTTTTTCTTTAATATCTTGAATAATTGCTTTTATTTTTTCTTTTTTAGTTAGATAAATTAAATCTGGTAGATCTTTTCTAATCATTGGTTTATTAGTAGGAATAACTATTGTATCTAATTTATAAATTTCTTTAAATTCAAAAGATTCAGTAATCGCAGTTCCTGTCATTCCAGATAATTTTTTATATAATCTAAAATAATTTTGAAAAGTAATAGATGCTAAAGTTTGATTTTCATTATTAATTTTTACATTTTCTTTTGCTTCTATTGCTTGATGTAATCCTTCTGACCATCTTCTTCCTTCCATCAACCTCCCAGTATGTTCATCAACTATTATGATTTTATTATTTTTTAATATATAATCTACATTTTTTTTAAAAAGTTTATGTGCTCTTAAAGCAGAAATAATATGATTTAATATAATTATATTATCACTAGTATATAGTGATTCTCCATAATTTATTATCTTTTCTTTTATAAGTAATTTTTCTAGAAAAATTAAACCTTTTTCAGTTAAATATGCTTGACGAGATTTTTCATCTATGAAAAAATGTCCTTTACCCTGAAAAGAAGTAGAATCTTCTTGTGATTGATAAATTAATTTAGGTATAATATTATTTATTTTTATATATAGTTTTGAACTATCTTCAGCCGCCCCTGAAATAATTAAAGGAGTTCGTGATTCATCAATTAATATTGAATCAACTTCATCTATAATAGCGTATTGTAAATTACGTTGTACTTTATCACTATAATTAAATACCATATTATCTTTTAAAAAATCAAAACCATATTCATTATTAGTACCATAAGTAATATCTGCTTTATAAGCATTTCTTTTTTCTTTTAATGACATAGAAGATATATTAACACCAACAGTTAATCCTAAAAATTCAAACAATGTTTTATTATTTATAGCATCACGTTGAGCTAAATAATCATTAACAGTAACAATATGGACTCCTTTACCATTAAGAGCATTAAGATAGGCTGGTAATGTAGAAGTTAATGTTTTACCTTCTCCTGTTTTCATTTCAGCTATACAATTATTATTTAGAACGATACCTCCTATTAATTGAACGTCAAAATGACGCATACCAAATATTCTTTTACTAGCTTCTCTTACTGTAGCAAAAGCTTCTGGTAAAATATCTTCTAAAGAAAAATTATTTTGTAATTTTTCTTTAAAGTATAAAGTTTTATTTTGTAATTCAATATTAGTTAATTTTTCAAATTCTATTTCCATTTTATTAATAATATTTACGGTTTTTTGAATATTTCGTAAAATATTATCATTATTACTACCAAAAATTTTGGTAAAAATTTTTTTTAACATATTAATACTCTTAATAAAATATATTTGTATAATTAGAAATATTATTTGACGTTTATTTTAACAAAATAAAAAAAAATATATATAATTTTTTATAAAAAAATTAAAGGATAAAATTATGCGTAATAATAAATTATTACTAATTAATAAAATTTTCCAAAAAAAAAAATATTCATCATATACAAATATTTTATATAAAATATATATACGTACAGATATTTTAATAAAAATTAATAATTTTATAAAAAAATATTTACCTATAGAGTTACATAATTTATATAATGTAAAAAATTTTCAAAATAATATTCTAATAATAGAAACATATAATGCTAGTTCTATGATTAGATTTTTATCAGAAAAATCTAATATTTCATATTTTTTAAAAAAAAATATTATTCCATCTTTAAAAAAAATAGATATTAAAATTAATCCTCTTTTTTTTAAAAAAACTTTTGTTAAAGATAATATTAATAATAAATATATTTTAAAAAAAAATATATTAAGTAAATATAGTATTAAATTATTATTAAATATCGCAAAAAAAAGTTCTAAAAATTTAAAATATACAATTAAAAGATTTGTAAAAAATATATAGTTTAATTATTAGTTATGTAAATAAAATTTTTTAAAAAAAATTTTATTTTGTTAAATTTAAAATTTTTATAACTAAATCATAAAAAGATAATCCTATTTTTTTTGCTGCTAGTGGATATAAACTATTTATAGTCATTCCAGGAATAGTATTTATTTCTAATAATTGAAATTTTTTATTTACATCTAAAATTACATCAATTCTTCCCCATGTTTGACATTTTACTGCTTTCCATGCATGTAAAACAATATTTTCTAATTCTTTTGTTTTACTTTTATTTAATCCACTAGGACAATAGTATTTAGTAGTATTTAAATAATATTTAGCTTGATAATTATAAAAAGAGTTAGGATATTCTATTTTAATAGGAGGTAAAATTTGTTTATTTAAAATTCCTACTGTATATTCTTCTCCTTTTATATATTTTTCAATTAAAATATCATCATTATATATAAATGATTTTTCTAGTGTATTAAATAAATCATCTATATGATTTATTTTAGCACTTCCTAAACTAGAACCATTACAATTAGGTTTAATAAAAACAGGTAAATTTAATTTTAAAATTTTTTTTTCTATTCTTAAATAATTTGATTTTATAAAATCTTTTTTATTTAATAAATAATGAGGATAAATAACTGGTAATCCACATTCATTCCAAATAGTTTTTGTAAGATATTTATTCATAGTAATTGCAGAAGCTAATAAATTACTTCCAGTATAAGGAATATTAAGATAATCTAATATCCCCTGAATAGTTCCATCTTCTCCTCCTTTACCATGTAAAGATATAAAAATTTTTTTAAACCCATATTTTTTTAAATATAATAATGGGAAATTTATCGTGTCTATCCCAATAGCATTAATTCCTAATTTTATTAAAGCATTTAAAATTGTTTTACCAGATTTTAAAGAAATTTCTCTTTCTGGAGAATTACCTCCAAATAAAACGGCTATTTTTTTTGACATAATTTTAATTAAAACTTATTATAATTATTTATTATTAATTTAACTTTCATCATTTTTTTGTAAACTATTCTTAATTAATAATGATGATATATTATTTATATCACCTGCTCCTTGAAAAATTAATATTTCATTTCCTGTTAATTTTAAATATATATTATTTGCAATATCAAAATAATTTTTTAATTTAATAAATTTAGGATTAATAATCCCTAATTCTTTTATTTTCTTAGTTAAAAATTCACTATTAGCTTCTTTAAGCATATTTTCTCCTGCAGAATAAGTATTTAAAATAAATAATTTATCAACTTTAGATAATATTTTTACAAATTTATTTAATAAATTTTTAGTTCTGGAATAACGATGAGGTTGAAAAATCATTACTAATTTTCTATTTGGCCATATTTGACGTGTTGTATTTATAGTTATATTTATTTCACTAGGATGATGACCATAATCATCAATAATAATTATATTTTTTTTATATTTTATTTTTTGATAAGGTGGAATAGATCCTAAAATATCAAATCTTCTTTTAATCCCTTCAAATTTTTTTAAAAATTTTATAATGATTTTAGGGTCAAGACCAATATAAGCTGATGCAGCAAATGCAGCAGTTGCATTTAAAGCATTATGATATCCAGGAATACTTAAATTTATTTCTAAAGATATATTTTTTTTTTTTTCTAATAAAAAAAATTTACTTTTATATCCATTTTCTTGAAAATTATATAATTGCAAATCAGCTTCTTTGTGAAACCCATATGTAATAATGTTTTGTTTTAAAATATTTTTATTTTGTTTTATTAAATCATAATTATGAATATTATCTATACAAATAATAATACATCCATAAAATGGGATATTTTTTAAAAATTTTAAAAATGTTTCTTTTAAAATTTCAATATTATTTTGATAATAATCTAAATGTTCATTTTCAATATTTGTAATAATATTTATTATTGGATTTAAATATAAAAATGATCTATCACTTTCATCTGCTTCTGCAATAAAATATCTACTTGAACCTAAATAAGCATTTTCTTTAGAAATTTTTAAAAAACCACCATTAATAAATGTAGGATCTAACATAAATAATTTAAATATTTTGTATACTATCGCAGTAGTTGTAGTCTTTCCATGAGTTCCTGTAATAGTTATACCATAAAAAAATCTCATTAATTCTGCTAACATTTGTCCCCTACTAATAATAAGAAGGTTTAATTTTTTAGCTTGAATTAATTCTGAATTATTATTTTTAATAGCAGTAGATAAAATAATAAGATCTATATTATTTGTAATATTTTTAGCATCATGTTTTAAGTATATTTTTATATTTAATGAATTTAATTTTTTTCTAATAAAATTAGAAGGAAATATATCTGATCCACTAACTTTATAACCTTGTTTCGCTAAAATTACTGCAATTCCACTCATACCAGATCCACCAATACCAATTAAATAGATATGATTAATATTTTTCATTTTTGGTATTTGATTTAAATTTGTTTTATTAAACATATTGATAAATTTTTTTTATTTAAAATTAAACTAATTAATTTTTATTTTTTTTAGTTCTTTATAAATTAATTCTATAGAATTTATTTTTACTAAATTATATGATCTTTTTGCCATATATGCTATTTTTTTTTTATTTAAAGTTAATATAGTATGAGCAATTTTATTAATATTTAAATTATGTTGTTCATATATTTTAGCAACTCCTATTTTTTTTAAATTTATCGCATTAAAATATTGTTGTTTATCTTTATGTTGAAAAGGTATAAAAATAGCAGGTAATCCTATTGTTGTAATTTCTGTTACAGTCATAGCTCCTGATCGACATAGTATAATATCAGCCCATTTATATGCTTTATCTATATTTTCTATATATTCTTGTATAGTTAGATTATTAATTTTATTTTTTTTATATTCATAATATATTTTTTTAAAATTACCTTTACCAACTTGATGTAAAATAGATATTTTATTACCTAAAATTTTTGCTAATTTTATACCTATTTTATTTATTAAATCTGCTCCTTGACTTCCTCCTGTAATTAATAAATGAATAGGTTTATGAATTTTTATAAAAGATCTCTTGTATAAAGATAATTTAATTATTTTATTACTTATAGGATTTCCTACTAAGATTGCATTATTTAATGTATTTGGATATGCTTCCATTTTTATGGTTGCTATTTTAGATAGAATTTTATTTGTTATACCAGAAATACTATTTTGTTCATGTATTATTAATGGTATATTACATAACCATGCAGCTAAACCACTAGGACCAGAAATATAACTCCCCATTGTCAAAACTAAATGCGGTTTATAATTTTTATAAATTAAAATTGATTTATAAGTTAATACAATTAATTTAAATATAGTAATAATTATAGAAAAAATATTTTTTTTTTTAAATTTACAAAATTCTATTAAATATATATATATATCTTTTTTAGGAATAATATTAGCTTCCATTCTAGATGATGTACCTAACCAACGTACTTCCCAACCTTTTTGTATTAATTTATATGCTATATTTAAAGCTGGATTAATATGACCTCCTGTACCCCCAGCTACTATAATAATTTTTTTTTTTTTCATATTTTAAATATTTTAATATATATTAAAATATTTAAAATTATATATTATTTTTTTATAAAAATATATTATTTAGAATTATGAAATTTTTTAACTAATCTTATAAATTCTTTACCACGATGTTTAAAATTTTTAAATTGGTCAATACTAGAACAAGCGGGTGATAATAATACAACATCTCCAAAATTTACTAATTTAATTATTTTTTCTATTCCTTGATATATTGTTTTTACTACTTTTGCTTTAGGATAAAATGATAATATTTTTTTACTTGATATTCCAAAACAATAAACATTAATATTATTTCTTTTTTGTAAATATTTTTTTAATAAATATAACTCACAATTTTTATCATATCCTCCTAATAATAACCAAATTCTTTTTTTTTTATATAAATATTTTAATGCTGCTTTAGTACTACTAACATTTGTAGATTTTGAATCATTAATCCAGGTAACCCCATTTTCTATATGAATTATTTGTAATATATGATCCATATTTAAATAATTACTTATTTCTTGTAAGGAAATTTTTTTAGAAATTTTTAATAAATCTGTTACTGCTAATACTGCTAAAGCATTTAAATAATTATGAATACCAATTAATTTTGTTTTATTAAAATTTAAAATTTTTTTATTATTAATTTGTAAATAAATATTTTTTTTAGCATAAGATAATGTATATTTACCAGAAAATTCTCCAAAAGTTATATATTTTTTTTTTTGATCAAAATATTTAGGATAACATAATATGTTATCGGCATTATATATACAAATAGAAGCATATTTATAAATACGTAATTTAAAATCACGATATTGTTCCATTCCCAATGGATATCGGTCCATATGATCTTGTGAAATATTTAAAATAACAGCAATATAAATATTTAATTTTTTTATTGTTTCTAATTGAAAACTAGATATTTCTAAAATATAAAAATCTCTTGTAAAAGATAATAAATCTAAAACAGGGTAACCTATATTACCTCCAACACTAATGTTAAAATTATTTTTTTTCATAATTTTACCAATCATGTTGGTAACAGTACTCTTACCATTTGTACCTGTAATCGCTATTACAGGTGTTGTATTATAACGTGCAAATAATTCTATATCTCCTATTATTTCAATACCTTTTTTTTTCGCTTCTAATAAAATATTATTGAAAATTGATATACCAGGACTTAAAATTATTAATTGTGAATTTAATATCCATTCTTTTTTTAAAAAGCCTAAATGGCATGGAATATAAGATGGTATTTTTTTTATAAATTTGGGATGATTACATGTATCCATTACAGATGGTATAATATTTTTTTTTAAAAGAAAATTTAAACATGATATACCTGTTAATCCTAATCCTATAATAAGTATTTTTTTATTCATTTTAAATTTTTTATATTATTATAATTAAAGAAAATAACACTAATATTAATGAAATAATCCAAAATCTAATAATAATACAAGGTTCCATAATTCCCTTTAATTCATAATGATGATGTAAAGGAGCCATTAAAAAAAAACGTTTTCGATTATATTTAAATTTAATTACTTGAATTATTACAGAAATTGATTCTAGTATGAATATACCACACATGATAAGAAATAAAAATTCTTGTCTTATTAATATTGCTATCATTGATATGATACAACCTAATGATAAAGAACCGACATCTCCCATAAAAATTTTAGCAGGATAGGTATTATACCATAAAAATCCTAATCCTGATCCAATAATAGCTAAACATATAATTATTAATTCTTTTGCGTTTTTTACATAAATAATATTAAGATATTCAGAAAAATATATATCTCCTGAAGAATAACATAATATAGATAGTCCTAAAGAAATAAAAATTATGGGCATTATTACTAAACCATCTAATCCATCAGTTAAATTTACAGAATTACTTATCCCAATAACTATTAAATAAGAAATAATTAAATATAAAGTATAATTTAAATTATATTTAATAATTTTATTTGTAAAAAAGGGTAAAATAAATTGTATATATAATTTTTCTGTATTATTTATATAAATAAATGACATTATTGGAATTGTGCAGATTGATTGAAAAAAAAATTTTTTAGAAGATGATAATCCTTTAGAATTATTTAGAATAATTTTATACAAATCATCTATAAATCCAATTATTGAATATAATAACATCATTATTAATGAATAAAAAATATATTTATTTGATAAATCTGAACAAAAAATAACAGATATAAAAATAGATAATAATAAGATTATTCCTCCCATAGTAGGAGTATTATTTTTAGAATAATGGGTAATAGGCCCATTTTTTCTAATAATTTGAGAAATTTTTTTTTTCTTAAAATAATTAATAAAAAATGGACTTAAAAAAAAAGTAATTAAAAAAGATATTAAAAATGCCATTATAAAACGAATTTTAAAACTTATTAAAAAAAAATCTAAATTTTTTAAAAAATATTGTAAATATTTAAATAATATTAATAACATTTTAATTTCTCCAATAAAATATCAATTAATATTTCCATTTTATTATTACGTGATCCTTTAAATAAAATTGTATAATTTTTTAATTTTTTTATTATTAAAAATAGTTTATTTATTAATGTTTTTTTATTTAAAAAATGTTGTGCATTTATATTATTTTCAGTAATATATTTACTATATTTCCCAAAACTAAAAATATAATCTATATTAGTTTGTAAAATTAAATTTTTAATTTTTTTATGATAAAATAATGTATATTTTCCTAATTCTAACATATCACCAATAACTAAAATTTTAGTACCTTTAAAGTTTTTAAGAATATTAATTGCTATATTTACAGAATTAGGATTTGCATTATATGTATCATTTATAAGTAATTTGTTATTATCAATAATAATTGGATACATTCTTCCCTGTATAGATCTAAAATATTTTAGACCATTGGCAATTTCATCTAATGAACATCCTATAGAAAAAGATAAGGCAGCAGATGCTAATGCATTACTAATATTATGGATTCCTCCCCCGATTAAAAATAATCGGATTAAGATTTCTCCAATAGGAGATATTAAAATAAACCTAATTTTATTAGGTAAAATTTTTATATTTTTTGTAAAAAAATCAGTTTTTTTATTGTATAAAGAAAAAGTTAAAATATTACAATTATTAATTAACTTTTTTAAAATTTTTTTTTGATTATTATCATCATAATTAACAATAGCAGTTCCTTGATTTGTTAAATAATTAAAAATATTACTTTTACATTTAATAATATTTTTTAACGATTTAAATCCTTGTAAATGTGATTCTGATATATTATTAATTAGTGCAATATTAGGTTTTACAAGACTAGAAGTATAAGTAATATCATTAATTTGATTTCCGCCTATTTCAATTACTGCACATTGATACTTATTTGTAAAATCTAATAAAGTTAGGGGAATACCTATATGGTTATTCATGTTTTTTTTAGTAAATATAACTTTATACTTTTTTTTTAATATAGATATTGTCATTTCTTTTACTGAAGTTTTACCTGATGAACCTGTTATTCCTATTACAGGATTATTATTAAATTTTGTTCTTTTCCATAAGCCTATTTTTCCTAGTGCTAAGATAGTATCAAATACTATTATTTGAGCAATATTAACATTAACAAATTTCTCTACTAATATAGCTAATGCTCCATTTTTAATTGCTTCATTAATAAAAAAATGTCCATCTAATTTTTTTCCATGAATAGCAATAAACATACAATTTTTTTTAATTTTTTTACTATTTATAGAATAATGCAATATTTTAATATTATTTCCACCAATTAATATTCCATTGACTATTTTTGATAGTTTTTTTAAACTGATTAATTTATTCATATTTATTTTTTAATATATTTTTAATAGTACTAAAATCTGAATAATTTAAAATTTTATTACCAATAATTTGATAATTTTCATGTCCTTTACCAGCAATTAAAATTGTATCTCTTTGAGAAGAATTATATATTGCATAAGAAATTGCTTTAGTCCTATCTAATATAATATATATATTACTTGATAGACTACATCCTTGTTTTATATCTTCAATTATTTTATTTATATTCTCTGTTCTAGGATTATCAGTAGTTAAAATTACATTTTCAGCATATTTAGTTGCTATATATCCCATTATTTTTCTTTTTCCTAAATCTCTTTCTCCTCCACATCCAAAAATACACCATACTTTTCCACAAGTAATTGATCTTATAGTTAATAATATATTTTTTAATGAATCAGGACTATGAGCGTAGTCAATTACTATATTAGAATATTTTTTTTTAAAATATATTTTTTGCATACGTCCTTGGACAGGTTTTATTTTAGATACTGTTTGTAATAATTTTTTTAACGGATAATTTAAACTTAATAATGCAGCCATACCTAAAATAATATTTATAACGTTAAATTTACCAATTAAATTTATTCTCATTTTGCCATTACCCCAACTTGAATTAAACAAAATAATTGTTTTATTAGGTAAATAAATTACATTTTTTATATAAATAAATATTTTAGACTTATATAATTTTTTTTTTTTAGTAGTAACCGAAATTACATCAGATAATCTTTTAGACCATTTAAATCCAATATTATCATCAATATTTATAATTTTTTTTTTTACTTTGTGATTAGAAAAAAAATTCCATTTAGATAATTCATAATTATTCATATTATGATGATAGTCTAAATGATCTCTAGTTAAATTTGTAAAAATTCCAACAGTAAAAAATATATTATATACTCTAAATTGGGTTAATCCATGAGAAGAGACTTCCATTATTATAATATTTGCTTTTTTTTTTATAAATTTTCTTATTGTAGATTGTATTTTTATTGCTGAATCTGTTGTATTATTGGTTTGAACTAATTTATTACTAAAACCATTACCAATAGTACTTAAAATAGCAGGATTACCTCCTAATAATTTTATCCATTGCATTAAAAAATGGGTTATACTTGTTTTACCATTAGTCCCTGTAATTCCTATAATAGGTATTTTTTTACTAGGATTATCATATAATAATCCTGCAAAATATGAGATATGTTTATTTAAATTAGGTAAATAGATAATAGGTATATTTTTTTTAAAAATAATACTAAAAGATGATATCTTTTCATCTGAATATGTTAATATAGCAATTGCTCCTTTTAATATGGCATCTTTAATAAAGTTTTTACCATTATTTTTATATCCCTTTATTGCTACAAAAAGACAATTTTTACCTTTAATTTTTCGACTATCTAAAACCATTCTATCTATTAAAATATTCTTAATTAAATTATTTTTTATATATTTATTTAATAATTTTTGTAAACTGAATAAAGAAGAAATCAATGATTTAAATCCTTAATTTAAAATATTTTCTGGAAATGAAATAATAAATTAAAATTATTATTTTTAAATTTTTTCTGCAATACGTAGTATTGCACTTCTTGATCTGGGATTTTTAAAAATTTCTTTTTTACTAGGGAAAATTCTACTAATAATTTTTAATTTTATCTTATTATTTTTATAATAAAAATTATTTATTTCTTTTTCAGTTAAAGGTAATTTATGATGAATATTTTTTTTATATAAAATACTATTTTTTTTCATAAAATATTTGATGATTCTATCTTCTATTGAATGAAAACTAATAATTGATAAAATACCACCTTTTTTTAATAATTTTAATGAATTATTTAAAGCTTTTTTTAATTCTTCTATTTCTTTATTTAAAAAAATTCTTATTGCTTGAAAAGATCTCTTAGCTGGATGTTTAAATTTACTTTTTTTATTGATAGAACATATTAAAGTAGATAAATCTTGTGTATTATTTAATTTTTTATGTAAAATATATTTTTTTATATTATATGCTATTTTTTTATGGTATTTTTCTTCACCATATTTTTTTAGTATTTCAGATAATTTTTTTTCATTTATATTTTTTAATAAAGTATAAGCTGTTTCCTCTTTTTTTTGATTTATACGCATATCTAATGGTCCATTAAACATATAAGAAAAACCTCTTTGTGGATTATTTAATTGAAATGAAGAGATTCCTAAATCAAACAATATGCCATCTATTTTACCTATTTTATTATCTAAAATAGATTTTAAATTTGAAAAATTATTATTAATATAAACAATTCTATTATCTATAATTTTATGTTTTAAAATTGTTTTTATATCACAATCTATTGCATAAATTCGTCCATAATTTCCTAATTTAGATAAAATTAATTTTGTATGTCCTCCACAACCATAAGTAGCATCTATATACATTCCGTTATTTTTAATATTTAAACTTTGAATAGATTCTTTTAGTAAAACTGGTATATGATTCATTATATAATATATAATTAAATTAATTTCTATGTAATTTATGTAATATATTATATAATATAAATATAATTTATATATATTTTTTAAAATATTTTTTAAAAAAATTTGATTACATTTTAAAAGGTATAATTATGATAGAATATCAAGACTTAAAAAGTACTACTTTAAAAAAAGAAAAATATCATATACAGACATACTTTAGAAGGGTATACGGATGGATGTCTTGTGGTTTGCTATTAACAGCATTTGTTTCTTGGTATGTTTCTAACACAATAGAAGTAAGTAATTATTTATTAAATAATAAGTTTTGTTTGTTAGGATTATGTTTTTTACAATTTGCATTAGTTTTTATTATGTCTAATTTATTAAATAGATTATCAGGGAAAACATTAACTACATTATTTATGTTTTATTCTTCTTTAACAGGCTTAACAACAGCAGGAATATTTTCTGTATATAATCAAAATACAATTTTTACAGCTTTTATAACTACATCATTAATGTTTCTATCTATGTGTTTTTGGGGATATGTTACTAAAAAAGATTTAAGTTATTTAGGAAATATAATTTTAATGGGGATCTTTGGTATAATTATATCTTCATTAACAAATTTTTGGTTACAAAATAATTTATTATCATCTATAATAAATTATGTTAGTGTAATTTTTTTTACATTATTGATTGCATATGATACACAAAAATTAAAAAATATTGCAAAACAAATTAGTTTAAATATCAATGATAAGGATAATTTAAGAAGATACGCTATTTTAGGAGCACTTATGTTATATTTAGATTTTATTAATCTATTTTTTATAATATTAAATTTAATTAGTAATAATGATAATAATGATGATAAATAAATACTTATTAATATAATAAATAATTAATACTATTAATCGTTTTAATCATTTTATTAATTTTAAAAAAAAAATTTATTTTAATAAAATATTTAAATTCTAGAATAATTAATATTAAAAAGTAATTAAATATGTCTACACCAATGATGGAACAATATTTCAAATTTAAAAAACAATATCCTAATATTTTACTTTTTTATAGATTAGGAGATTTTTATGAAATGTTTTTTGAAGATGCAAAAAAAGCATCGAAATTATTAAATATTGTATTAACTAAAAGAGGTAAATTAAACGGGAAACCTATCCCGATGGCAGGAATACCAGTTAATAGTATAGAAAATTATTTATCCAAATTAATTAAATTAGGAGAATCTATAGCTATTTGTGAGCAAATAGAAAAAAAAAAGGACACGTTATTTAAAAATAAAATTTTAAATAGGGAAATAGTTCGTATTATTACTCCTGGAACAGTTAGTGATGATATTTTATTAAATAATAATATTGATAATTTGATAGGATCAATATATCAAGATATAAAATCAGGATTTGGTTATGCTACATTAAATATTAGTTCTGGTGATTTTAGAATTATGGAAAATAAAGATATTAATATAATTGCAGGAGAATTACAAAGAACAAATCCAAAAGAATTATTATATTCTGAAAATTTTCAAGATATAAGTTTGTTAGAAAAAAGAAATTGTATTAGACGTAGACCATTATGGGAATTTGATATAGATACAGCAGTTCAACAATTAAATATGCAATTTAAAACTCAGAACTTAAAAAGTTTTGGTATTGAAAAATCATTTTTAGCTATTAGAGCTGCTGGATGTTTAATACAATATGTTAAAGATACACAAAGAGTATATTTACCACATATTAATAATATTTTTTTAGAAAATCATAATAATGAAATTATTATGGATGAAAATACACGTAAAAATTTAGAAATTATTAATAGTATCTCAGGTGATAAAGATAATACTTTAATTAAAGTATTAGATTATACCATGACTAATATGGGTAGTCGTTTATTGCAAAGATGGTTAAATAACCCAATACGTAATGTTAAAATTATTTTAAATAGACAAAAAAATATTTTTGTTTTACAAAAATATTTTTTAGATTTTCAAAAAATATTATTAAAAATTAGTGATATTGAAAGAATTATTGCTAGATTAGCTTTAAAAACTGCAAAACCATATGATTTAGTATCTTTAAGACAAACATTAAATTATTTACCAAAAATTTATAAAATTCTTAAAAAAATTAATAATTGTGAAATAAAATTAAAAATTTTAGATCTAGGACTTTTTTCTTCATTAAAAAAATTATTAGAAGAATCTATAAAAAAAAAACCTTCTTTATCTTTAAAAGAAGGAAATGTTATAGCTACTGGATATAATAAAGAATTAGATAAATTAAGAGAACTATCAAATGATTCAAATCAATATTTATCTTTTATAGAAAATCAAGAACGTAATTTACTAAAAATAGAAAAATTAAAGATAGGATATAATACAATTCATGGATATTATATTCAAATTAATAAAAGTTATAAAGATAATCTACCTAATAAGTATATTCAAATTCAAACTTTAAAAAATTGTAAAAGATATACTATTCCTGAATTACAAAAATATCAAAAAAATATTTTATTATCTAAAGAAAAACTTTTAAATTTAGAAAAATATTTATATAATAAATTATTTTATTATATTACCCCCTTTTTAGTAAATTTACAAAAAATATCATTATATTTATCTGAATTAGATGTATTATGTAATCTAGCTGAACGATCTCTAACTTTAAATTACACATGTCCTATAATTAGTAAAAAAATAGGAATATCATTAATTAACTCTAGACATCCTATTGTTGAAAATATTCTAAAATCATCTTTTATACCTAATAATGTCATATTAACTGATAAACAAAATATGTTATTAATAACAGGTCCTAATATGGGTGGTAAAAGCACATATATGAGACAAATAGCATTAATTATTTTAATGACTTATATAGGTAGTTATGTTCCTGCAGATAAAGCTATTATAGGCCCGATAGATAGAATATTTACTAGAATAGGATCAACAGATAATATTTCTTTCGGTTTATCCACCTTTATGGTAGAAATGATAGAAACCGCTAATATTTTAAGAAATGCAACGAAAAAAAGTTTAGTATTAATGGATGAAATCGGAAGAGGCACATCTACTCATGATGGTTTAGCTATAGCTTGGGCTTGTGCGGAAAATATTGCTAAAAAAATTAAATCACTTACTTTATTTGCAACTAATTATATTGAATTAACTAACTTAAAAATTAAAAATAAATGTATAAAGAATATGTATTTTGACGCAATAGAAGTTAACAATTCTATTGTTTTTTTATACAAAATTAAAAATGGATCAATTAATAAAAATTATGGCTTATTTGTAGCATCTTTAGCAGGTATTCCTAAAGAAGTTATTAATCAAGCAAAAAAAAAAATTAAACAATTAGAAAATTATAATATTTAAATTATATATATTAAGAAATATTATATAAAATATAAAATATATAAATTTATTATTTTAATAAAATTAATCTTATTACATAATTATAAAATTATAAAAGTTAGTATTATAAATTAGCGCTTATTTTTATAATTTTATATATTTAATTATTTAAAATATATATTTATAAATATAATAACAAATTTATAACTTATAAAGTATAAGTTAAAAGGATATTTATTTACATGAATTTTTTTGCCAAAGAAATAAAATTAATTAATATTGAAGAAGAATTAAAAAATTCTTATTTAGATTATGCAATGTCAGTTATAATAGGAAGAGCATTACCAGATGTACGAGATGGATTAAAACCAGTACATAGACGTATATTATACGCTATGTATATATTAGGAAATACATGGAATAAATCTTATAAAAAATCAGCAAGAATAGTAGGAGATGTAATAGGTAAATATCATCCTCATGGAGATAATGCAGTTTATGATACAATTGTAAGATTAGCACAAAGTTTTTCATTAAGATATCCGTTAATAAAAGGACAAGGTAATTTTGGTTCTATTGATGGAGATTCTGCAGCAGCTATGCGTTATACTGAAATAAAAATGTCTAAAATTTCTCAAGAAATTATTAATGATTTAGAAAAAAATACAGTAAATTTTTTATCTAATTATGATGATACAGAAAAAATACCTGAAATAATGCCTACAAAAATACCTAATTTATTAATAAATGGATCATCTGGAATAGCAGTGGGTATGACAACTAATATTCCCCCACATAATATTACTGAAGTAATTAATGCTTGTTTAGCTTATATTAAAAATAATACTATTACTATTAAAGAATTAATGAATTATATACCAGGTCCTGATTTTCCTACTGCAGGTATTATTTATGGTATTGATGAAATTGAAAATGCATATAATACAGGAAAAGGCAAAATTTTTCTTAGAGGACGTATTAAAATTAATAAAGATAAACAAAAAAAATATAAAAAAATAATAATTTATGAACTTCCTTATCAAATAAATAAATCTAAATTAATAGAAAAAATAGCTTATTTAATAAAAGAAAAAAAAATTCAGGGAATTAAAACTTTAAGAGATGAATCGGATAAAGATGGAATCCGAATTTTAATTAAAATAAAAAAAGATACATCTATTAATGTAATTTTAAATAATTTATATAAATTAACACCTTTACAAACTAGTTTTAGTATAAAAATGGTTTCCTTATATAAAGGTAAACCGACATTAATGTCTTTAAAAAATATTATTAAAGCATTTATCTCACATAGACGTGAAATAGTAATAAGAAGAACAAATTATGAAATAAATAAAGCTCGTAATAAAGCACATATATTAGAAGGATTGATAGTTGCTTTATTAAATATAAAAAAAATTATTAAAATTATACGTTCTTCTAAAATATCAGAAACTATAAAAGATAAAATTTATTTACAATCTTGGAAAATTCCAAATATATTTCAAATATTTAATTTACAAGAAAAAAAAACATTAAATATTTATTTAACTAATTCTAATTTAATAAAATTTAATGATAATTATCATTTTAGTTATACACAAATTACAGCTATTCTAGAGTTAAAATTAAATAAATTAACAAATTTAGAACATAAAAAATTATGTATAGAATATGAAAATTTAATATATAAAATATCAAATTTAATGAAAATCATTGAAAATTATGAATACTTAATGAAAGTAATATATAATGAATTAGTTTTAGTAAGAAAAGAATTTGGAGATAAAAGAAAAACAGAAATTATTTTAAATGATAAAAATAATTCTATAATTCAAAAAAAAGACTTAATTAAGCATGAAAAAGTTATTATTACTTTATCTTATCAGGGATATATTAAATATCAAAAAATTACCGAATATAATTTACAACATAGAGGTGGTAAAGGGAAAATAGCTGTAAGATTAAAAGAAAACGATTTTATATATAAAATATTAATAGCATATACTCATGATCAGATTTTATGTTTTTCTAATAAAGGATATTTATATTGGTTAAAAGTATACGATATACCTGAAGCTAATAGATATTCAAAAGGAAAACCTATTATAAATTTTCTTCCTTTAAAAAATAATGAATTTATTAATACTTTTATTGTAATAAATAATTATTCAGATAATTCTAATTTAATTATGGTAACCTTACAAGGTAAAATTAAAAAAACAAATTTAAACAAATTTAATAAACCTAGATCTAATGGGATTATTGCAATAAAATTAAAAAAAAATGATATTTTAATAGGAGTATCAATTATTAAGCAAAATGATAAAATTATGTTATTTTCTTCACTAGGGAAAGTAGTGAAATTTAATGAATCTCAAATTAAGTCAATGGGAAGAAATACAATAGGTGTAAAAGGTATTAGTTTTTTAAATAAAAAAAAAGATTATGTAGTTTCATTAATAGTATTAAACCATAAATTTCAAAAAAATATTTTTACTATAACAGAAAATGGATATGGAAAATGTACTAATAATAAAAATTATCCTACAAGATCTAGAGCTACAAAAGGAATTATATCTATGAAAATTAATCAAAGAAATGGAAAATTAGCAGGATCTTTAAAAGTAACAGATAATGATCAAGTAATTATTATTACTAACATGGGCACATTAATACGTATAAATATATCTGAAATTTGTGTTGTTGGAAGAAACACAAAAGGCGTAATTATAATTAAAACAAAATATAATGAAAAAGTTATTGGATTACAAAAAATTTAAAAAAACTTATCATTTTTTCCATTTTAATTTTTAATAATTAAATTTTTTAATTAATTTCAAAAAAATTTCTAAACTGTAATATTTTATCTGTTTTTTCCCATGAAAAAATATTTCTACCAAAATGACCATAAGATGCAGTTTTTTTATATATAGGTTTTAATAAATCTAACATTGTTATTAGACTAAAAGGTCTTAAATCAAAATTTTTTTTAATAAATAAAGTTATTTTTTTATCAGATACTTTTCCAGTACCAAATGTATTTACCATTATGGAAATTGGTTTAGCAATACCAATAATATATGCAATTTGGATTTCACATCTTGAAGCTAGAGATGATGCTACTATATTTTTAGCTATATAACGAGCAGCATAAGCAGCTGATCTATCTATTTTTGATGGATCTTTCCCAGAAAATGCTCCTCCTCCATGCCTTGCCATACCTCCATAAGTATCTACAATAATTTTTCTCCCAGTTAACCCACAATCACTAATAGGTCCTCCAATAATAAAACGACCAGAAGGATTAATAAAAAATTTTGTTTTTTTATTGATCCATATCTTAGGTAAAACAGGTTTAATAATTTCTTCCATAATTGCTTCTTCTAATTTTTTGGACGATATCTCTTTAGAAATTTGTGTTGATAAAACTACAGAATCTATATCAATAATTTTATCATTTTTATATTTAAAGGTAATTTGACTCTTTGCATCTGGTTCTAACCATGATAAAATTTTTTTTTTTCTAATTAATGCTTGTTGATACATTAATTTATGTGCATATATAATAGGGGCTGGCATAAAAACATTTGTTTCATTTGTTGCATAACCAAATACAAATCCCTGATCTCCTGCTTTTTGATTAGCTTTATCTAAATTTGATGTTATACCTTTATTAATATCTTTTGATTGTTTACTAATAATATTTAATATTGTACATGTACTAGCATCAAATCCCCTATCAGGATTTGTATATCCTATTTCTTTTATAGTTTTTCTAGTTATTTTTTCTATATTTATTTTAGCTTTTGTTGTTATTTCTCCTCCAATTAATACTATATTATTTTTAATATATGTTTCACATGCTACACGTGAATTAATATCTTGTTCAATTATCTTATCTAAAATAGCATCAGAAATTTGATCTGCTATTTTATCAGGATGTCCTTCGGATACAGATTCTGAAGTAAATAAATATTCTGTCATTAATACTACCTTTTATTTAAAATAAATAAATTCTTATTCTATTATATATTTAAATAAAATAAAATAAATATAAAATTAGAATTTTATAAATTTTATTTTTTAAAATTTTAAAATTATAAAAATAGATTTTAAAACATTTTACGTATATATTTCTTTATATAAATAATCTTTTTAAAAAATATTTTATTTAAATTTTAGGAGTAATTTTTATTATGCCTTCTAGAAGAGATCTTGCTAATGCTATTAGATTTTTAAGTATAGATGCTATAGAAAATTCTAAATCAGGACATCCTGGGGCCCCAATGGGTATGGCTGATATAGCTGAAGTACTTTGGCGCAATTATTTAAATCATAATCCTAATAATCCAACATGGATTAATCGTGATAGATTTATATTATCTAATGGTCATTGTGTTATGTTAATTTATAGTTTATTACATTTAACTGGATATAATTTAACAGTTTCTGATTTAAAAAATTTTAGAAGATTATATTCTAAAACTCCAGGTCATCCTGAATTTAGATGTACTCCTAATATTGAAACTAGTACTGGACCATTAGGTCAGGGATTAGCTAATGCTGTTGGTATGGCCATAGCGGAAAAAACATTAGCTTCACAATTTAATAGATTAAATTATAATATAATCGATCATTATACTTATGTATTTTTAGGTGATGGTTGTTTAATGGAAGGTATTTCTCATGAAGTATGTTCTTTAGCAGGAACATTAAAATTAAAAAAATTAATAGTTTTTTATGATAATAATGGTATTTCTATAGATGGTAATATTACAGGATGGTTTAATGATGATACTAAAAAAAGATTTGAATCATATGGATGGAATGTAATATCAAACATAGATGGCCATAATTTTCAAAAAATAGAAAAAGCTATTGATAAAGCTAAATCTTTAAAAGAAGAAAAACCTTCCTTATTAATTTGTAATACAATTATTGCTTTTGGATCACCAAATAAATCTGATAAAAATATTTCTCATGGGGCTCCTCTAGGTAAGGAGGAAGTTATTCTAACAAGAAAAAATTTAAATTGGAAATATAAACCTTTTGAAATTCCTTTAGATATTTATAAAAAATGGGATGCAAAAAAAATAGGTAATATAAAAGAATCTAAATGGGAAAATATATTTAAAAAATATTGTAATAAATTTCCTATTTTAGCTAAAGAATTTAAAAGAAGGATTAATAATCTTCTTCCCAAAAATTGGAATGACGAAGTAACAAAATTTATTTATAAATTAAATAATACTAATACTAATTTCTCGACAAGAGAATCATCACAATATATTTTACAAAAATATTCTAAGTTATTACCAGAATTGATAGGTGGATCAGCAGATTTATCAAGTAGTAATTTAACTATTTTAAAAAATTCTAAACCAATTAATAAATTTAAAAATGGAAATTATATCCATTATGGAGTAAGAGAATTTGGTATGATGGCAATTGCAAATGGAATTTCTTTATATAAAGGATTTATTCCTTATACAGCTACTTTTTTAGTTTTTTCAGATTATTGTCGTAATGCCATAAGAATGGCTGCTTTAATGAAAATTAGAAATATAATGATTTATACTCATGATTCTATTGGGTTAGGTGAAGATGGTCCCACACATCAACCAATAGAACAATTATCTAGTTTAAGACTAATTCCTAATATAAGTATTTGGCGTCCATGTGATAAAATTGAAACAGCTATATCATGGAAAATTAGTATCGAAAATATATATAAACCCACTGTTTTAATTTTATCAAGACAAAACTTACCTACACAAAAAAGGAATAAAAAACAAATATCACTTATATCATATGGAGCATATATTTTAAAAGATTGTTTAGATAAAAACCCTCAAATTATATTAATAGCTACTGGTTCAGAAGTATCTTTAGCTGTTGAAATATATAAAAAATTATCTTTTTTGAAATATAAAATTAGAGTAATATCTATGCCATCCACTGATACTTTTGATAAGCAAACAAAAGAATATCAAGATTATATATTACCTAAACATATTAAAAAAAGAGTAGCTATTGAAGCTGGATCTACAGATTTTTGGTATAAATATGTAGGTTTAAATGGTCTTGTAATTGGTATTAATAAATTTGGATATTCTGGATCTGCAGAAAAATTATTTGAAAAATTTGGTTTTACAGTTGAAAATATTATTTTAAAAATAAAAAAAACTTTTAAAATTATATAATTAATTATTTTTTAAATTTTAAATTATAGGATTAATTACTTATGTTAAGTATTTTAAACTTAAATATTGAAAATAAAATTTTATTAATAAGATCAGATTTAAATGTACCTTTAGATAAAAAAGGTAATATTACTTCTGATATTAGAATTAGATTATCATTACCTACTATAAAATATGCTTTAGAAAAAAAATCTAAAATTATTATAGCATCTCATTTAGGAAGACCTATGGAAGGAAAATATAATTCTCTATTTTCTTTAAAAAAAATTGCTATATATTTAGAAAAAAATTTAAAACATAAAGTTATTTTAAAAAAAAATTATTTAAATGGATGTAGTTTTAAAAATAATGAAATTATTCTTTTAGAAAATGTACGATTTAATATTGGTGAAAAAAATAATAATAAAAAATTATCTAAAAAGTATGCATCTTTATGCGATATATTTGTTATGGATGCATTTGCTACTTCTCATCGAATGCATTCATCTACTTATGGAGTTATTAATTTTGCTAAAAAATCTTGTGCAGGATTATTATTAATAAATGAAATAAAGAACTTAAATAGATTTTTAAAAAATCCTATAAAACCTATATTTTCTATTATAGGAGGATCTAAAATATCCACAAAATTTAATATTTTAAAAAAATTATGTAAATTATCAGAGAAAGTTATTGTAGGAGGAGGAATAGCAAATACATTATTATCATTAAATAATAATATTGGAAATTCATTATATGAACCTAATGCAATTTTATTAGCTCAGGAAATAAATAAAAAATATAAAAATATTATTATGCCAATTGATTGTATAGTTAGTACATCTATTAATAATAATGCTTTAATAAAAAATAAAAATATTAATAATATATTAAAAAATGAAAAGATTCTCGATATAGGTAGTAAAACTATAAATATAATTAAAAATTCATTAAAAAAAGCTGGAACTATATTATGGAATGGACCTATTGGAGTTTTTGAATTTGAAAAATTTAGAAAAGGAACTGAAATTATTATTAAAAGTATTATAAATAGTAATGCTTTTTCTATTGTAGGAGGAGGAGATACTTTAGCTGCAGTAGAATTATTTAATGCTTTTGATAAAATTTCATATATTTCTACAGGTGGAGGAGCTTTTTTAAAATATATAGAAGGAAATAAATTACCTGTTATATCTATATTAGAAAATATTTCATAACATTTTATTTTAAATAAAATAATAAAATTGTTAACAATTAAAATTTTTAATAGGTTAAAGATATATTATGTCTAAAATTTTAAATTATATAAAACCTGGTGTTGTTGTTGGTCATGATTTACAAACAATATTTAAAATAGCAAAAGAAAATAAATTTGCTTTACCAGCTGTTAATTGTATAGGAACCGATTCTATTAATATAGTTTTAGAAACTGCAGCTAAACTAAGATCTTCAGTTATTATCCAATTTTCTAATTCAGGTGCTTCTTTTATTGCAGGTAAAGGATTAGAAATGATTAATCCACATTTAGCCCCTGTTATTGGTGCTATTTCTGGAGCTAAACATGTTCATAAAATTGCTAAATACTATGGTATTCCAGTAATTTTACATACTGATCATTGTCAAAAAAATAAATTATCTTGGATAGATAATTTATTAGATGAAAATGAAAAATATTATTTAATTCATAAAAAATCTTTATTCTCATCTCATATGATAGATCTTTCGCAAGAATCAATTAAAGATAATATTAAAATATGTAGTTATTATTTAAAAAGAATGTCAAAAATGCAAATGACATTAGAAATTGAATTAGGATGTACAGGAGGAGAAGAAGATGGTATTGATAATAGTAAAATAACCAAAAAATCATTATATACTGATTCTTATGATATAAATTATGCTTATGAAAAATTAAAATTAATTAGTTCTCAATTTATTATTGCAGCTTCTTTTGGAAATGTACATGGAGTATATCAAAAAGGCCATGTAAAATTATTACCCAAAATTTTAAGAAATGCACAAAAATTTATTAGTAAAAAACATAATATTCCTAATAATTCTATAAATTTTGTATTTCATGGAGGTTCAGGTTCTTCATTATTAGAAATTAAAGAATCTATTAATTATGGAGTTGTTAAAATGAATATTGATACAGATACCCAATGGGCTACATGGGAAGGTGTATTAAAATTTTATAAAAAATATGAAAAATATTTACAAACCCAACTTGGTAATCCAAAAGGTTTTAATAAACCAAATAAAAAATATTATGATCCTAGATCATGGATTAGAGCATCACAAATTTCTATGCAAAAACGATTAGAACAAACATTTAAAGAATTAAATGCAATTAATATATTATAAAAAATAAATTATTTTAATTATAAAAAAAAATACAAATTATTTCATAGAATGGATTATTCAAATATGAATAAATTTACTAGTGTATTAGATTTTATAAAATTGTGGATATTTAAAAATAGAATTTTTATTTTATATCAATGCGAACATTTTGTTTTAGCAGGTATGATTTTATTTTTTGGATTGTGGGGGGTAAGAATTGTTACTAAAACAACAAGAAATGTTTTTACTATTAGGAATATAGATCCAATTACAACTGGCTTTTTAACAAATATTTTTAAATATAGTTTAACTATATTTGTTATAGTTAGTGCATTAAGTAGTATAGGATTAAAAACATCATCAATTTTTGCTGCTTTTGGAACTATAGGATTAGTAATAGGTTTAGCATGGCAAAGTGCTTTATCAAATTTAGCATCAGGATTATTAATTATTACATTCCGTATTTTTAAAGTTGGAGATTATATTAATATAGGTAATGTCACTGGTAAAATTACTAATGTTGAAATTTTTTGTACTCTTTTTAAAACATTTGATGGAAGTATTATATCTGTCCCTAATGGTAAGATTCTTACAGAAAATATAATAAATTTTTCTAAATCTGATGAATATCGAAATAAAATTACTTTAGGTATTGCACGAAATTTAATACAAAAAGATATTAATATGATTAAAAAAATCTTATTAGATACTGTTTCATTAAATGATAAAATAATAAAAAATTCAATTGTTAATGTAATTGTTGATGAAATTACTAATAATTCAATTAATTTTACTGTTTTTTTTTGGATTAATGATTTTATAAATAAAAAAGAAATTTGTTCAGATTTAATTAATATTTTAAAAAATAATTTAGAATTATATAAAAAATCATGTGTATTATGGATTAATAATGATTAATATTATTATTTCTTATTCTCAAATAAAATATACGGTGCGAACGGGATTTGAACCCGTGACCCCCGGCGTGACAAGCCGGTATTCTAACCAACTGAACTATCGCACCATAGTATTATTATACTATATTTTATATCTTTAGTCGTCAATATTTTTATTTATTTTTTTTCCCATAAAGAAAAACCACATCTATTTTTAATTAAATTTAATTTTAATTGATGTAATTTTAATTCTTCTTCAGAAGCATTTATAATTAATAATTTTTTTTCTTTTAATTTTTTATGTAAAAATTTTAATTTATTATTAAAAATATTATCTTTTTCTTTTAAAAATTTTAATTGAAATGAATTTTGTTTAGTAGTCATAAATAAAAAAACATGAGCCAACAATTTTGCGTCTAATAAAGCTCCATGTAAATTACGTTTGCTTATATCAATATTAAATCTATTACATAAAGAATTTAATGAATTTCTCTTTCCTGGAAAAATATTTCGAGCTATTTTAAGTGTATCTGTTATTATACAAATATCTTCAATTTTAGGTATTTTTTTTTTTATAAATGATAATTCATAATTTAAAAAATTAATATCAAATTGAGCATTATGAATAATAAGTTCTGCTCCTTTAATAAAATTAAGAAAATTGTCTAATATATCAGAAAAAACAGGTTTAGTAGATAGAAATTTATTAGAAATACCATGGATATTAAATGCTTCCTTACTTATTTTTTTCTCTGGATTTATATATGTATGAAAGTAATTTTTTGTAATATTACGATTAATAATTTCAATAATACCTATTTCTATAATACGATGTCCTATATAATAAGGATAAGATAAATTCATTCCTGTTGTTTCTGTATCTAAAACTACTTGACGTATATTAATTTTTTTCATATTTGTTATATAAATAATATAAATTTTAATAAAAATAATATGTATAAAAATATAAATATTTTTACTGATGGTTCTTGTATACATAATCCTGGACCTGGAGGTTGTGCTGCTATATTAAAATATCATAAATATGAAAAAATTTTAACTAAAGGATTTTTTTTTACAACTAATAATAGAATGGAATTAATGGCTTCTATTATTGCATTAGAATCTTTAAAAGAAAATTGTAATATTTATCTATTTACTGATAGTAATTATTTAAAAAAAGGGATTACAATATGGTTATATAACTGGAAAAAATATAATTGGATACGTAATAATAAAAAAATAGTAAAAAATATTGATTTATGGAAAAGATTAGAATTATCTTTATCTCAACATAATATTTATTGGAAATGGATAAAAAGTCATTCATATCATAAACTAAATAATAAATGTGATAAATTAGCTCGTATTTCTGCTAAAAACCCTTTAAATCAAGATTTAGGATATATAAAAAATAAATAATTTAAATTATTGCATAAAATTTTAAGGAAAATAGTTGTTATTTTTTTATAATTTATTTAAGTTTAATTAAAATAATTAGTTTTAACATAAAATTTAATTTTTAAAAATTTTAAATTTTTTAAAAAAAGGATAAAAGTATGCCGGATAACAATCGTTTACGTATAGCTATGCAAAAGTCTGGTCGTTTAAGTAATGAATCTAGTAAACTACTAAAAAATTGTGGTCTTAAAATTAATTTACAACAACAGAAGTTAATAGCTTTTGCAGAAAATATGCCGATTGATATCTTAAGAGTACGTGATGATGATATTCCTGGATTAATTATGGAAGGTGTTGTTGATTTAGGTATTATTGGTCAAAATGTTTTAGAAGAAGAAGTGTTAGCTAGGTTATCAAGAGGAGATAATGCAAAATATTTAATATTACGTAAGTTAAATTTTGGTATATGCAGATTATCTATAGCAATACCTATTAATAAAAATTATACAGGATTGCAATCTTTACAAAATACCTGTATTGCAACTTCTTATCCTAATTTATTAAAAAAATATCTTGATCAACATCATATTACATTTAAATCTTGTATGTTAAATGGATCAGTAGAATTAGCGCCTAGATTAGGATTATCTAATGCTATTTGTGATTTAGTTTCAACAGGAGCTACTTTAGAAGCACATGGAATTAAGGAAGTAGAAATTATATATATTTCACAAGCATGCTTAATACAACGTTATGATAAAATAACAAATTTTAAACAAAAATTAGTAAATAAATTATTAGCAAGAATTAAGGGAGTTATTCAAGCTAGAGAATCTAAATATATCATTTTACATGTTCCTAATAAAAAATTAAAAATGGTAATGTCATTATTATCATATGTTAAAAATCCAACTATTTTCCCATTAATAGGAAATACAAAAAACGTAGTTATACATATGGTATGTAGTGAAACATTATTTTGGGAAAAAATGGAAAAATTAAAATTATTAGGTGTAAATTCTATCTTAGTTTTACCTATTGAAAAAATAATGGAGTAATAAAATGAATATTTTAAATAATTTAGTTTATTGGCATAATTATAATAAAGAACAAAAAAAAAAAATATTATCTAGACCAATATTTTTAATAGATCAAAAAATTAAAAATGAGGTAACAAATATTTTAGAAAAAGTTAAAAATAAAGGGGATAATGCATTAAAAAAATATAATCTTTTATTTGATAAAATAAATATTAATAATTTAAAAATAGATAAAAAAAAAATATATAATTCAAAATTTTATATAGATAAAAATATTAAAAATGCAATAAAAAATGCATATAATAATATATATAAATTTCATAAATATCAAATTTTAAAAAAAAAAAAAATTGAAATTATATCTGGAGTATTTTGTTACCAAATCTATCGTCCTATATCAAAAATAGGATTATATGTACCAGGAGGGACCTCTTCTTTATTTTCTACTGTATTAATGTTAGGAATCCCAGCTAAATTAGCATTATGTCCTAATATTATATTATGTTCTCCAGCTCCAATATCTAATGAAATTTTATTTGCTTCATATTTATGTAATATAGATAATATTTTTCAAATAGGTGGAGCACAAGCTATAGCAGCAATGGCTTATGGGACAGAATCTATTAATAAAGTAGATAAAATTTTTGGTCCGGGAAATTTTTTTGTTACAGAAGCGAAAAGACAGGTAAGTAATCACAATAAATCTTATAAAAATATATCTATTGATATGCCAGCGGGACCATCAGAATTAATGATTTTAGCTGATAGATCTGCAAATTATAATTTTATTGTAGCTGATTTATTATCACAAGCAGAACATGGGATAGATTCACAAGTATTTTTAATTACTATTGAAGAAAAAATAGCTAAATTAGTTCAAAAAGAACTTTCTATACAATTAGAAAAATTACCTAAAAAAAATATAGCAAAAAAATCTCTTAATAATAGTTTTATTATAATAGTTAATAATATTGAAGAATGTATAAAAATAGTAAATAAATATGCTCCTGAACATCTTATTATTCAATGTAATAATTATGATAAAATTTTGTCTAAAATTATTAATGCAGGATCAATATTTTTAGGCCATTGGGCACCTGAATCAGTAGGTGATTACGCTTCAGGTACTAATCATGTTTTACCTACTTATGGTTATGCCACAACATATTCATGTTTAGGAATTTCTGATTTTCAAAAAAGAATATCTGTTCAAAAATTAACAAAACAAGGATTATTAAATATTTCAGATACAGTAGAAATTATGGCAAAAAAAGAAAACTTATTAGGTCATAGTAATTCTATTACAATAAGAAAAAAATATATTAATAAAAATTGTTTTAAGCAAAAAAAAAATAATAGTATTTATAAAATAGTTAGAAAAAATATCCTTAATTTTACTCCATATAAATCTGCAAGATCTTTATATAAAAATAATACTAATAATTTAATATCATTAAATGCAAATGAATCTCCTATTACTTCTATTTTTTCTTTAAATAAAAGAATATTTAATAAATATCCAGAACCACAATCTAAAGAATTAATTAATTTATATAGTAAATATGTAAATTTAAATAGTAAAAATATTTTAATTACAAGAGGAGCAGATGAAGGTATTGATTTAATAATACGTACATTTTGTAATAAAAAAAATGATAAAATATTATTTTGTCCCCCAACATACGATATGTATCGTGTTACTGCAGAAATATTAGATATAAAATATATTACTATTAATAGTAATAGTAATTGGGATTTAGATCTAAATAAAATTAAACAAAATCTTCATAATATTAAAATTATTTTTATTTGTAATCCTAATAATCCAACTGGAAATTATATAAATCAAAATAATATAATAAAATTATTAGAATTAATAAAAAATAAAATAATCATCGTTATTGATGAAGCATATATTGAATTTTGTATAGATCAAACTCTAACTAATTTTATAAATAAATATAATAATTTAATTATATTAAGAACTTTATCAAAAGCATTTGCATTAGCAGGATTACGTTGTGGATTTATTTTAGCAAATAAATATATTATTGATATATTAATTAAAGTAATTGCTCCTTATCCAATACCTGAGCCTGTTATAGACATTGCGATACAAGCTTTAAATTTGAAAAATTTAATTATTATGAAAAATAATGTAAAAACAATAATTAATAATAAACAATGGTTAATAAAACATTTAAAAAATTGTAGTTGTATAAAAAATATATTTAATAGTTCAACTAATTTTATTTTAATAAAATTTCATAATTCTGAAATTATATTTAAAAAATTAATTAAAAAAAAAATTATTGTAAGAAATCAAAATCATGAAAAAAAATTAAATAATTGTTTAAGAATTACTATAGGAACATTTATTGAATGTAAAAAATTATTTTTTGAAATAAAAAAATTATCTTTCTAATAATTTTATAGAAAAAGACTTTATTATATGCTAAAAAAAATACTTTTTATAGATAGAGATGGTACGTTAATATCTGAACCTAAAAGAAATTATCAAGTTGATAATATTAATAAATTGTTTTTTGAAAAAAATGTTATTATTGCATTATCAGAATTAAAAAAATTTTCTTATTTATTTGTAATAATTACAAACCAAGATGGGTTAGGTACTAAACATTTTTCTTATAAATCTTTTAATATTCCCCATAATTTTATGATTAATATTTTTAAATCTCAAGGTATTGAATTTGAAAATGTTTTTATCTGTCCTCATTATTCTTATGATAATTGTATATGTAGAAAACCAAATATAACATTATTAAAACAATATTTGAATAATAATTTAGATAATATAAATAGTTATGTTATAGGAGATCGTTTAACTGATATAAAATTAGCAAAAAATATTGGGATTAATGGTATTTTATATAATCAAAAAACATGTAATTGGTTAGATATTTTAACTAAATTAACACCAATAAAAAGATATGCTACAATAAAACGAATAACAAAAGAAACAATAATAGATGTTGAATTATTTTTAGATAAAAAAGGAAAAAATAATATTAATACTGGAATTAATTTTTTAAATCATATGTTAGAACAAATAGCGATACATGGAGGTTTTATTTTAAATATTTATAGTAAGGGAGATCTATATATTGATGATCATCATACAATAGAAGATATTGCAATAACATTAGGAAAAACTTTTTTAAAAGCTATTGGAAATAAAAAAGGAATTAATAGATTTGGTTTTTTATTACCGATGGATGAATCTTTGGCTCAATGTGCAATTGATTTATCAGGAAGACCATATTTACAATATCATGTAAACTTTAAATACCAAAAAGTTGGAGATTTAAACACAGAAATGATTAAACATTTTTTTTATTCTTTATCATATTCTATGGCATGTAATATATACTTAAAAGTTACAGGCGAAAATGATCATCATAAAATTGAAAGTTTATTTAAAGCATTTGGATGTTCTTTAAAACAAGCTATAAAAGTAGGGAATAATCATATTATTCCAAGTTCAAAAGGAGTTTTAATTTGAAAATTGTGATTTTAGATACATCTTGTGGTAATTTTTATTCTTTACAATCTACTATAAAAAAAATAGGATTTAGTTCAAAAATTACAAATAAAAAAAAATTAATTTTAGATGCTGACAAAATTTTTTTACCAGGAGTAGGTTCTGCTGATTCTATAATAAAAAAATTAAAAAATGATAATTTAATAAAATTAATTCAAGATTGTAAAAAAGATGTTTTGGGAATATGCTTAGGTATGCAAATTTTAGGGAAATACAGTGAAGAAAATGAAGGCATTGCTACATTAGGAATTTTAAATTATTCTGTAAATTTAATGGATAATAGATATAAACCTATCCCACATATGGGTTGGAATAAAGTAAATAATATAATATCATCACCATTATTTAATAATATTAATCAAAATTCTTATTTTTATTTTTCACATAGTTATAATATTGATATTAATAATAATACAATAGCTACTACTAATTATGAAAAAGAATTTAGTTCTGTTATTCAAAAAGAAAATTTTTTTGGAGTTCAATTTCATCCAGAAAGATCAGGAATTAATGGTATTCAATTAATTAAAAATTTTTTAAATATATAAGATAAAATATGATTATTCCAGCAATTGATTTAATAAAAGGACAAGTAGTTAGATTACATCAAGGGAAATTTAATTTAAAACGTAAATATTTATATGAACCTTTGTTTTATATAAAGAAATATATAAAACAGGGAGCTCAAAAAATTCATATTATAGATTTAGATGGGGCAAAAAATCCTAGTAAAAAACAAATAGTTTTATTAAAAAAAATTTTTAAATATAATTTACCTCCTATACAATTAGGGGGCGGGATCAGATCTAAAAAAGATATAGATTTAATTTTTAATTTAATACCTAAAGTACAAATTATATTAGGATCTTCTATTATCAAAAATTTTAAAGATGTACAAAAATGGTTTAGATTATATAATCCAAATTCTATTATTTTGGCATTAGATATTAAAATCAATAAAAAAAATCAAAAAATAATTTTTATTAATGGGTGGCAAGATAAAAGTAATATAATTTTTGAAGATATTATTGAAAAATTCTTAGATTTAGGATTAAAACATGTATTATGTACAGATATTTCTAGAGATGGAACTTATTTAGGTCCAAATATAAATTTATATACTGAAATAGTTAAAAATTATCCTCAAATTTTTTTTCAAGCATCAGGAGGTATTTCATCATTACAAGATATTATTAATTTAAAAAAAAGTGGAGTAAAACATATAATTATAGGAAGAGCTTTTTTAGAAAAAAAATTTACTATTCAAGAGGCTAATTTATGTTGGCAAAAAGAATAATTCCATGTTTAGATGTCTATCAAAATGTAGTAGTAAAAGGAAAACAATTTAAAAATCATAAAATTATAGGTGATATTTTATCTTTAGCTAATAAGTATGATAAAGATGGAGCTGATGAATTAGTATTTTATGATATTACAGCATCTATTGACCATCGATTAGTAGATAAAAAATGGATATCAAAAATTGCAAAAATAATTAGTATACCTATTTGTATAGCAGGAGGGATAAAATCTATAGATGACGCTGCAAAAATATTACATTCAGGAGCTGAAAAAATATCTATAAATACGCCTGCATTAAATAATCCTTCTTTAATTACAAAATTATCTAAATATTTTGGAAAACAATGTATTGTTGTTGGAATAGATTCTTGGTATAACAAAAAAGATAAAAAGTATTATGTATATAAATACACTGGTAATAAAAAAAATATAAAAATAACCAATTGGGAAACAATCGAATGGGTAAAAAAAGTACAAAAATTAGGAGCAGGCGAAATAGTATTAAATATGATGAATCAAGATGGGTTATGTTCAGGATATGATATAGTACAATTAAAAAAAGTAAGAAGAGTTTGTCAAATTCCTTTAATTGCTTCTGGTGGAGCAGGTTCTTTTAATAGTTTTTATGATGTTTTTCATAAAAAAGTAAATGTTGATGGGGCTTTAGCTGCATCAGTATTTCATAAAAATATAATTAATATTAAGATTTTAAAAAAATTTTTACATAAAAAAAATATTGAGGTTAGAATATGTTAAAACAAGATATTTTAAATAATTTAAATTGGACTAAAATAAATGGATTAATTCCTGTAATTATACAACATAAAATTTCAGGTCAAATACTTATGCATGCATATATGAATCAAAAAGCTCTTCAAATCACATTAAAAAATAAAAAAGTCACTTTTTTTTCTAGAACCAGAAATAAAATATGGACAAAAGGTGAAACAACAGGTAATTTTTTATATGTACAAAAAATTACTACAGATTGTGATAAAGATACACTACTTATTTTAGTAAAACCTATAAATAAAACATGTCATTTAAATGAATATAGTTGTTTTAAAAATACTATCTCAGATTTTACTTTTTTATATTTATTAGAAAATATTCTAAATAAAAAAAAAAGTTCTCTAGAATCTTCTTCTTCATATACTCATAAATTATATCAAAGTGGATTAAAGAGAATTACACAAAAAGTAGGAGAAGAAGCTATAGAAACTATTATAGCTGCAAATGATAATAATAAAAAAGAAACTATGCAAGAAACAGCAGATTTAATTTATCATTTAATAGTTCTATTAAAAATAAAAAATATTAACTTATATGATATTATAAAAATTTTAAAAAAAAGAAATTCTTAATTTTAATATTTTAAAAAAAAAAAATTCTATTTTTATTATTTATTTTAAATAAAATTTAAAATTTTTTATAAAATATATCTGCTAATATCTTCATTAATTATTAAAGTATCTAGATGTTTACTTACATAATTTTTATCAATAATAATAGATTTATTGTAATATTCATTAGCATTATAAGAAATATCAGACATTAAATGTTCTAGAACAGTATGTAATCTTCTAGCTCCTATATTTTCTGTTGTTTCATTTACCTTCCAAGCAGATTCTGCAATTTTTTTTATACCATCTTCAGTAAAAATAATATTAACTTTTTCAGTTGCTAATAATGCTTTATATTGTATTGTTATCGATGTATCTGGTTCAATAAGAATTCTTTTAAAATCATTACTAGTTAATGCTTTTAACTCAACTCTAATAGGTAATCTACCTTGTAATTCTGGAATTAAATCAGAAGGTTTAGATATCTGAAATGATCCTGAAGCAATAAATAAAATATGATCTGTTTTAACCATTCCATGTTTTGTTGATACTGTACATCCCTCTACTAATGGTAATAAATCTCTTTGTACTCCTTCTCTAGAAATATCTGAC
>NZ_CP046184.1:2419-111101 GCF_012567685.1 Enterobacteriaceae endosymbiont of Donacia marginata | reverse complement strand
TCCATGTTTTGTTGATACTGTACATCCCTCTACTAATGGTAATAAATCTCTTTGTACTCCTTCTCTAGAAATATCTGATGATACATTATTACTTCTTCTACAAATTTTATCGATTTCATCTAAAAATACAATACCGTTTTGTTCTACTGCTTCGACAGCTTTTTGCTTAATATCTTCATTATTAATTAATTTTCCAGCTTCTTCTTCTATTAATAATTTAATAGCATCTTTAACCTTTAATTTACGTTTTTTTTGTTTATTCCCTCCTAAATTTTGAAATAATGATTGTAATTGACTAGTCATTTCTTCCATTCCTGGTGGGGCCATAATTTCAATACCCATAGGAGTGCTTGCTACATTAATTTCAATTTCTTGATTATCTAATAATCCATTTTTAAGTTTTATTTTTAATTTTTGTCTTATAGATTCAATATTATCATCCTGATTCCAATTATTTTTATTAGGAATTAAAACATTTAAAATTCTTTCTTCTGCCATTTCTTTTGCTCTATAACAATTTTTATTAAATGCTTGTATTCTTATCATTTTTATAGCAACATCTGTTAAATCACGAATAATAGAATCTACTTCTTTTCCAACATAACCAATTTCAGTAAATTTAGTGGCTTCTACTTTTATAAACGGTGCATTAGCTAATTTAGCTAATCTACGTGCAATTTCTGTTTTTCCTACTCCTGTAGGTCCAATCATTAATATGTTTTTAGGTGTAACTTCCTGTCTTAAATTTTCATCTAGTTGCATACGACGCCAACGATTTCTTAATGCTATAGCAACAGCTTTTTTAGCACTTTCTTGTCCAATAATAAATTTATCTAATTCTTTCACAATTTCTTTTGGGGTCATCTCAGACATAATTAGCATTTTCCTCATGCTTATTTACATTGTAATTTTTCAATAGTAAAATTATGATTTGTATATATACAAATATCTCCTGCTATTTTTAAAGATTTTTTTACTATTTCATATGCATTTAAATTAGTATTTTCACATAAAGCTCGAGCTGAAGCTTGCGCATAAGGACCTCCAGAACCAATAGTTACTATATTATTTTCAGGTTGTATAACATCTCCACTACCTGTAATAATTAAAGAAGTAATTTTATCCGCAATTACTAATAAAGCTTCTAATTTACGTAAAATACGATCCGTTCTCCAATCTTTAGCTAGCTCAACAGCAGATTTAGTTAAGTTTCCTTGATATACTTCTAATTTTTGTTCAAATAATTCAAAAAGAGTAAAAGCATCTGCAGTACCACCAGCAAAACCGGCAATAACTGTATCATGATATAACTTACGAATTTTTTTTACATTACCTTTCATTATAATGTGACCAAGAGTTGCTTGTCCATCACCACCAATAACTACATCCCCATTTTTCCTTACACTAACTATTGTTGTCACGAGTTTTATTCCTTACTTTAATTATTATTGATTTTATCTCTTATAATAATTATGTAAAATAATTTTATTATAAATAAAATTTTAATAAAATTATTAATTATTAAATTTATTATAAATTTAAACATTTAATATTTTATTTTATAATAATAATATATTATAATTATTTGATAGAATAGTTTGAATTGTTATTAAAACATTGAAATTATAACATAATTTAAATTTTAAACAATAAATTAATTTTTAAATCAGAGATATATGTATAAAAATATTTTAACTATTGATACATCTACAAAATATTGTTTAGTTATTTTTAAAAATAATGGAATTATTTATAAAAAAATTCAGTTTTGTCCTTGTTTACATATTAAATATATACTATTTTTAATTAATAGTATTTTAAGTGAAACTAATATGTTATTATCTGAAATAAATTTATTAGGATATAATTTAGGTCCAGGTAATTTTACAAGCATAAGAATAGGTATAGCAACAATAGAAAGTATGTCTTATGCTTTAAATATTCCTAAAATAGGATTATCCCATTTAATGATTTTAGCAGAAAAATCTTGGAAAATAACAGGAATCAAACAAATAATAACTATTATTAAATGTAATAAAGAATTTTTATATTTTTCTTTATATAAAAGAACTAAAAAAGGTTTATGGCTTGGTAAGAGTAATGAATGTTTATTAAATTATAATGATGTTATTAATAAAATTTTATTATTAAAAGGTATATGGGTATTAATTTCAGATATTAATAAATATTTTAAATATAATGTAAAATTAATACTAAATAAAAATTTAAAAATATCATTTATTAAAAATCAAATTTCTTCTTCAGAAGAAATTATTGATATAATTAATAATATCTTATTAAATAAAAAAAGAATTAAAAAAAATTATGTTATTAACTATATTAAAAATACATTATAAATATAAATTTTTTATTTTTTATTATTTTTTTTAATATATTTTTTAGTTTTAGGTAATGTAATATTTAATTCTAATATTGATATATTATTTTTCTTATCATCTAATTCTATATTAATCATATTAGGATTAATTTTAACATATTTAGAAATTACTTTTAATATTTCTTGTTTTAACTGTATTATATAATAAGGATATATATATCCTTTTTTTGATTCTTCTGATATAATAATTTGTAATCTTTTTTTAGCAATATTAGCAGTTTTTTTTTTTTTTGATAAAAAAAAATTAATAAAATTCATATTATCTCCAAAACAAACGTTGTAAAAAACTTTTTTTTTCACTTTTTATAAAACGTAAAGGAATTTTTTCTCCTAATAAACGTTTAACAGTATCATTATATGCTAAAGAAGCATTAGAATTATTGTGTAAAATTATACTTTTGCCTTGATTTGATGCTCTTAAAACTAAAGGATCTTCTGGGATAACACCTATCATTTTAATTCCTAAAATTTCAATAATATCATCAATACTTAACATATCTCCACAATCCACTCTAAGTGGGTTATAACGTGTTAATAATAAATATTCTTTAATAGGTTCTTCTCCATATTTTGCTCTTTTTGATTGTGAGGAAATAATACCTAAAACTCTATCTGAATCTCTAATAGAAGAAATTTCCGGGTTAGTAGTAATAATAGCTTCATCTGCAAAATATAATGCAGTTAAAGCTCCAGTTTCAATACCTGCTGGTGAATCACAAATTATAAAATCAAAATTCATTTTATATAAATTTTTAAAAATTATTTCAACACCTTTATAGGTTAAAGCATCCTTATTTTTTGTTTGTGAAGCAGGTAAAATATATAAATTTTTATTTTTTTTATCTTTTATTAAAGCTTGATTTAATGTTGCTTCTCCTTGTAAAACATTAATAAAATCATATACTACTCTTCTTTCACAACCCATAATTAAATCAAGATTACGTAATCCAATATCAAAATCAATAACAGCTGTTTTTTTCCCATATTTAGCTAATCCTGTAGCTATTGCAGCACTAGAAGTAGTTTTGCCTACCCCACCTTTACCTGAAGTAACAACAATTATACGCATTAGAATTTCCTTTAATAGTAAATTTAAATAAAATTTAATTACATGATTTTATTGTTAATACTTTATTTTTTAAATATATTCTTGATGATTTTCCCAAAAATTTATTAGGAATTTGATCCTGAAGTAAATATTCACCAGCAATAGATAATAATTCAGCAAATAATTGAGTACAAAAAATTTGACAATTATTATCACCATTAGCTCCAGATAAAGCTTTTCCTCTCATAAAACCATAAACATGAATATTTCCATCTGCTATTAATTCTGCTCCTGTACTAACATTATTTATAATAATTAAATCACTATTATAAGCATAAATTTGTTGTCCGGATCTAATTGGATTATAAATAATTCTACTTCTATTATAAATAATATTTTTTTTTAATGATAAAGAACTTTTTTCCTTTATTATTTTAATAATAGATTTTTGTGTTATATTATTAATATTTTTTTTTTGATCTTGAAAATCATGATTTATAATTTTTTTATTATCTTTATTATTTGTAAATAAAATAGGTATTCCAGTATTATTTATACTTCTAATTATATTTTTATTATTATTACAACCACTTACTCCTATAATCTTAATTCCTGTAGAAATAATAGCATTATAAACTTTTTCCCAATTTATTTCATTTTTTATATAATTAATATTTATAATTACTGACATTTTTTTAAAAAATATAGGAGAATGATTTATTTTTTTTTTAATTGCATTAAATATAAGTTCAGGCTGATTATTATATAAATGAATTACATAAAATGAAAAATTATTTTGTCTAAATTTAATTATTTTTGTTAACATTTTTATCGCCTTTAATTAACTAAAATTATTTTTATTTAAAATAATTTTATTAATTACATTAATATTTATTTAAAATATAAACATATATAAAATATTTTATACTTGTAATTTTTTTGATAAAAGTATAATTTATTTATTTATATAATATTAATATAAAATATATTTAAATAAAAATTTAAAGAATAAAAATGAATAACTTATCAAAGTTAGATCTATTATCTTATAGATTTAGAGGTTTTTATCCTGTTGTAATTGATATTGAAACTTCGGGATTTAATTCTAAATCTAATGCTATATTAGAAATAAGCTTAATAACATTAAAAATGCATAACGGTTGGTTAGAAACAAATGAGACATTACATTTTCATATTTTACCCTTTAAAGGATCAAATATTTCCCCAGAAGCATTAGCTTTTAATGGGATTAATATAAATACCTCTTTAAGAGGTGCTATAACTGAAAAAAAAGCTTTAAAAAAAATTTTTAAAAAAATTTCTCAAGATATAAAAATCAATAAATGTAAAAAAGCAGTTATAGTAGCTCATAATGCAATTTTTGACCATAGTTTTATTATGGAAGCAGTAAAACGTACTAAATTAGAAAATGATAATCCATTTCATCCCTTTGTAATATTTGATACAACATCAATGTGTGGATTAATTTTAGGTCAAACTGTTCTAGCCAAATCATGTCATGCAATTGGTATTCCATTTGATAATAATCAAGCACATTCAGCATTATACGATACTAATCGCACTGCTAAATTATTTTGCAGATTAGTTAATAAATGGAAAAAGAAAGGTGGATGGCCTCCTTCTTTTTTTTCTTAATTTTTATAAATATAAATTATTATTTTTTAAAATTTAAAATATCTTTTAATTCATTATTACTATGTAATGTATATAATATATCATAACCTCCTATTAATTTATTATCAACCCATAATTGGGGAAATGTTGGCCAATTAGCATATTTAGGTAAATATTTTCTAATATCTGGATATTTTAAAACATCAATATAAGTAAATTTTATTTTATAAAATGAAATAATTTTTACAGCTTTATCAGAAAAACCACATTGAGGATGTATTGGGTTACCTTTCATATATAAAATAATAGGATTATTATTAATTTGTTTTTTAATTTTATTAAAAATTTTCATAAAATTCTCTATTTTATTTATAATAATAAAATAATTTAAATCAAAATAATTATATATATAATAATTTAAAGTTTTTTAAAAGTAAAATATTATTTTTTTAATAAAATTTGTTTTTTATAAATTTTAATAAAATAAAAAAGGTTATCCGTGCGAAAATATTTAATTGAAATAAAAAAATTATTTAATATTGCTATACCAATAATTTTAACACAAATAGCTTATATTTTAATAAGTATAATTAATATGATGATGTCTAATTCTTTTAATAAAATTGACATAGCAGTATTATCAATTGGAATATCAATTTGGTTACCAATAATATTATTTGGTCATGGTATTTTTTTATCTTTAATTCCTATTATTACAAAATTATATATATCTCATAATTATAAAAAAATAGTAAATTATATTAAACAATCATATTTATTAGCAATAATTTTTTCATTTATTATGATATTTATTTTATCTAAAATAGATTATTTAATATTATTATTATTTCATGATAAAATTTTTATTTTTAAAATTGAAAAATTTTTAAAAATTATTATTTGGAGTATACCAGGATATTTATTGTTACAAATATTACGTTGTTTATGTATATCATTCTCATTAATTATTCCTGATATGATTATTAGTTGGATTGGAGTAATTTTATATATCCCAATTAATTATATTTTAATTTATGGTTTTAGTTATATACCACCATTAGGCGTTTTAGGATGTAGTTTTTCTATAGTATTAATATACTGGATATTATTTATTATAACCATGATATGGATATCTAAATCAATTTATTTTAAAAAAATAATTTTTTTAAATTTTTCAAAAAATCTAGATCTGAAAATTTTAAAAAAAATAATAAAATTAGGATTACCTATTGGATTATCTATTTTTTTTGAAATTACATTATTTAGCATTGTTTCTTTATTAATATCATTATTTATGGGAATAGATGATGTTATTAGTCATCAGATAGCTATAAATTTTAGTTCTTTAATTTTCATTATCCCTTTATCATTAAGTATCGCTACTACTATATTAATAGGCGTGTATTTAGGGTTAGGTCATAAAAAAAAGGCAAAAATTATTAGTTGGATTTCACAAATTATAGGAGTAATAATATCTATTTTTACTATTTTAATAAGTATTTTTTTTAGAAAAAAAATTGCTAAACTATATAATTCTAATAAAAATATTATAAATTTATCATCTCATTTAATATTATTAGCTTCTTTTTATCAATTTTTAGATTCTATCCAAATTATTGGATCTGGTATTTTGAAAGGATATAAAGATACTAAATCTATTTTTTTTATTACATTTATATCTTATTGGATTATAAGTTTACCTATTGGCTATATTTTATCTGTTACAAGTTTAATTACTTCGAAACCTATGGGCCCATCTGGTTTTTGGATTGGATTTATTATTGGATTAATAATTTCAGTAATATTAATTTTATTACGTATTATAAAAATACAAAAAAATTGATTATTATATATTTATAGTATATTATTATTTAATTAATACTCTTTATGCGTTCTTAACTCAGTGGTTAGAGTGTCACTATGACATGGTGAAAGTCAGAGGTTCAAATCCTCTAGAACGCATAAGTAATGTAAGATATAGATTTATTTTTATTTCCAGTAAATTAAACAAAAATTTTTTTTACCTTTACGTAATAAAGTAAAATGATCAAATTTTTTATGATATTTTGTAAAAATAAATGAAATATCAGATATATTTTCGTTATTAATATATATTGAATTTGATTTGATTAAAATAGAAGCTTTACTTTTTGAAGATGCAAATTTACTTAGAATAAGTATTGTTTGTAAATTAAAATTTTTATCTTCTAAATAAAGATTTTCAATATTTTGAGATAATATTAAGAAATCATTTTCTGAAAAATTATGTACTTTTTTATAAAAAAGTAAATTAGTTATTTTTTTAGATATTATTAAATTATCTTTACCATGTACCAGATTAGTCATATATTCAGCTAAAAGATATTGTGGACTATTTTTTTTAACATTATTTTTTTTTTTGTTAAAATTATCTATGATTTCTGATGTATAATGAGTAAACATATTTAAAAAATTAAATACAATTGAATCTGGGATATTTAACCAAAATTGAAAAAATTTATATGTATTAGTTTTTTGATGATCTAACCAAATTGTTTCTGTTTCAGTTTTCCCAAATTTTGTTCCATCATCTTTAATAATTAAGTTAGTAGTTATACCAAAAACTTTTTTTTTGTATATTTTTTTTATTAAATCTATTCCAGATACAATATTTCCCCATTGATCTGAACCTCCAATTTGGAGTATAACATTAAAATTTTTATTTAAATAAGCAAAATCATATGATTGTAATAAATTATAAGAAAATTCAGTGAAAGAAATTCCTTCAGTGTTATTATTTATCATTCTTTTTTTTATTGAATCTTTATTAATCATTTGATTAATATAAAAATATTTACCAATTTTCTTTAAAAAAAAGAGAACATTCATTTTATTAAACCATTCATAATTATTAATTATAATAGCACTATTTTCCCCACAATTAAAATCTAAAAAATTATTTATTTGTAAACTAATTTTTTTAAACCATAAATTTATATTATCTATTATATTTATTTTTCTTTTTTTTAATTTAAAACTAGGGTCTCCAATTAAACTTGTTGCTCCTCCTAATAAAATTATTGGTTTATGTCCTAATTCTTGAAAATATTTAAGTGTAATTAATTGTATTAGATGTCCTATATGTAAACTGTCTGCTGTTAAATCAAATCCACAATAAAGACTAATTTTTTTTTCATTTAAGATTTTATATAAATTATTTTTATTAGTTACTTGATAAATAATATTACGATCTTCTAATTTTTTTAGAATATTAATTCTATTTTCTTTTATCATTTATACTCCTTTTTCCATTTTATTTAAAATATTCAATATTATTATTATATAATTTTTTTACAGTTTGAATAATACTTCTTACATATATATCAGTTTCAATATTTACATAATTATAAATATTTTTACTAGATAATGTAGTATTAGATAATGTTTTAGGTATTATATTTACACTAAATTTATTTTTTAATTTTTTATCTATTGTTAAACTAACACCGTCTATACATATAGAACCTTTTTCTAAAATATAATTCATTTGTAAAACATTATTAGGTTTTATCCATAAAATTTTTGAAGAAGTATAATTTTTAATATTAGTAATAATAGCTGTATCAGTAATATGACCTAATACTATATGTCCACCAAAATAATTATTTATTTTAATAGGTTTTTCAAGATTTACATAATCTCCAATTTTTACTTTTTTAAAAGTTGTAACATTAAATGTTTGTTTTATTATATTAAAAATAATAATGTTATTACATAATTTAATAATTGTTAAACAACATCCATTATTTGAAATAGATTCTCCTATTTTTAAATTTTTTGTAAAATTTTTATTTGTTTTTATATATAAATAATATAAATTTTTATTCAAAATGATCTTTTGAATTTTACCTATAGATTGAATAATACCTGTAAACATTTTTTTACTTTTGTATAAAAAAAATATATTTATTATATAAATAATATATATTATTTATAAGTAAAATACTTAATTAATAAAATTAATTTATTTTATAAAAAAATAAATTAAAATTTTTTATGATGATCAGGAATATAATCTCTTAATAAAATTTGAAATTTTTTTGTTAATTCTAAAATACATTTATTTATAATTTTATTAATTTCTTGTTCATTTAATGTATAATATTTATTTTGTATTAATAAACTTAATGTAATATTTTTATATCCTATTGGGATATTATTTCCTTGATATATATCAATTAAATTAATTTTAATAATTTCTTTTAATTTTAAATTCTTTAAAACAGATAAAATATCTATAAAATAAATATTTTTTTTTATAGAAAAAGAAATATCTCTTTTATTTATTGGAAGATGAGTAATTTTTTGAAAATAAAAAACATTATTAATAATAATTTTTTCAAAAAAAATTTCAAAGAAAAAAGTATCATAATGAAGGTTAAAATAATTTATTAATTTGGGATGTAACATTCCCACAGATCCAATATTAATATTATTAATATATATTAATGCGCTTACATATGGATGTAATATTGTATTATTTTCATTATATTGTTGGCGAAATTCTATTTTATTATATTTATTTAAAAAATTGAAAATATATTCTATATCCCCTTTTATATCATAAAAATTTATTAATTTATTTTTTTCATTCCAATAATCAGAGTATAAATTTCCATTTATTATCCCGGATAACATTAATTTTTGTGAGATTCCTATTTTTTTTTTTAAATTTTTAAAAAAACATAATCCATATTCAAAAAAACGTAAATTTTTTTGTTGTCTATTTTGATTATAAATAATATTATTTATTAGTCCATACGATAAAGAATTACGCATAACAGATGTTTCTGTTGTAAGAGGATTAATAATTTTAATTTGTTCTATTTTTGGATATAAAATTAATTGTGTTACAGGATTAATAAAACTATAATTAATTACTTCATAATATCCTTTATTAATTAGAATATTTTTAATTTTTTTAAGATTGATTTTTATATTTTTTGATTGTATTTTTTTTTCTAAAATATTTTTTTTAATTAAATATATTTCAATTTTATTAGGAATTTTATTATATCCGTATACACGAATAATTTCTTCTATTAAATCTGCTTCAATATTTATATCATTACGCCAACTCGGTATTTTGATTATATAATTATTATTGGTTTTTTTAATAATTATACAACCTAATTTATTTAAAATATTAATTATATATTTTTTTAATATATAAAAACCTAAAATTTTGTATATATTTTCAAATGAAAGTTTAATTATTTTTTGTAAGTTATACATATTATTAATATTAATAGTATAAATTTTACTTCTATCTCCACCAAATATTTCTAATATTAAATTTACTGTTCTTATCATAACTTCTTTTTGTATTAATGGATCTAAATATCTATTATAAATATTAGAATTATTATTAGAATAATTATTCTTACTAAATAAAGATGTCAAATATTTTCTATTTATAAATAAACATTCTATTAAAATGTCTTTTGTTGCTAATTTAACAATTACATCTTTATTCTGTGTTATACCTGGTATAGATAAAATTTTAGATTCATCTGTTATAATTAATAAAGAATCATTAATTATTGATTTTATATTTTGATTTTCAAAATTTAAAAAATTATATTTATTTTTTTTTTTATTTTTAATATAAATATTTCCCTTAATTTTACTAAAATCATAAAATTGTATTGGATATCCTAATTCTAAAATTATATAATTATGAATATTTAATAATGGATTTTTAGATATAATTTGAATTCCAGCTTGAAATAATCTATTTTTAATAAATGATGGTATTTTTTTTTTGAAATTAACATTTTTAATTATACAATAATTATATTGATATAATATATTATTAATATTACTATTAATATTAATATTAATTTTATATTTTTTTGAATTATTACTTAGAATATTATTATATGGTTTTTTAAAAAAAAAAAATTTATTTAAAACAGATAAATCTCTAGTAAATCCTAAGATACTTAAACAATCGGGTCTATTAGTTGGGGTATTAATGTGTAAAATTTTTTCAGTTAAATTTAAATATTTATTTGCATTTTCTCCATTATTACTATTATTAGGTAATTTAATTAAATTATTTTTTAAAAAATTATTTTGATAAATATTAATAATTTTATAAGAACATAGTAATCCTTCAGATTTTAATAAAAAAGAATATTCTGGGATTTTAATATATTTATTATATAAAGAAGAATATTTAGTAGCTAAAATAACTTTAGTTTTATTTTCTAAATTATCTATATCAGAAAAAATTTTTAATAATTTTGTATTATTAACTAATATTTTTAATTTATAAATTTTAGGTTTTTTTTTATATAAAGAATATTTAATTATTTCTCCTACTAAGATATTATCAAAAATTGTATTTTTTTTAAAATACTCAATTTTTTCAATTTCAAATCCTAACATTGTTATCTTTTTTGATAAATAATAAATGTCTTTATCATAAATTAACCATTCACGTAGCCATGATTCACTAAATTTTATCATATAAAATTATTGAATTTAAATTGTTTAAGAAAACGTATATCATTTTCATAAAATAGGCGGATATCATGAATATTATAATGTAACATAGCTAACCTTTCTACTCCTATTCCAAAAGCATATCCATAATATTTAGAAGGATTTATTTTAACATTTTTTAATACATTAGGATGTACCATTCCTGCTCCTAATATTTCTATCCATTGTTTTTTTTGATTTAAAATATCTACTTCTAAAGAAGGTTCTGTAAAAGGAAAATAAGAAGGTCTAAAACGTATTTTGCATTTTTTACCAAAAAAAAAGTTTAAAAATAATACTAATATACCTTTTAGATCAGTAAATGTTACTTTTTTATCAATAAATAATCCTTCTATTTGATGAAACATTGGAGTATGGTTACGATCGTAATCATTACGATATACTTTACCAGAAGTTAATATACGTATAGGTGGTTTTGATTTTTTCATTATTCTAATTTGAATATTAGAAGTTTGAGTACGTAATAATATATTTTTATTTAACCAAAATGTGTCTTGTTCTGTTCTTATAGGATGATATTTTGGAATATTTAATGCATCAAAATTATGATAAACATCTTCTATTTCTGGCCCTACAACTATTTCAAAACCAATTTTTATAAAAAAATTTTCAATTTTATTAATTATATTTTTTATAGGATGTTCAGATCCTATTTTAATATATTTTCCAGGTAATGAAATATCAACTTTTTGATTTAAAAGTTTTTTATTATTTTTTTCTATTTCTATTTCTTTTTGACGTTTTTTTATTATTTCTTTTATTTTCTTTTTTTGTTTATTTAAAATAATACATTTATTAATTTTTTCTTCTTTTTTTAAGGTTTTTATTAATAGAAACTGTTTTGTAATATATCCTTTTTTACCTAAATATTTAATTTTTAATATATTTAATTCATTAATATCTTTTACTGCATAAATTTCTTTTTTTATAATAATAACTATATCATCAGATATCATATATGATATTCTCATTAATATAACATAAATAATTATTTATTTTAATAAAAATATATAATATAGGAAATATTTATATCTTATATATAAAATTAATAAATTAATTATTCGAAAAATTTATTAATTTATTAAAGGATAAATTATCAAACATAGCCATGTTAGCTAACATTTTTCTATTAATATTAATATTATTTTTTTTTAATTTATATATTAAATAATTATAAGATATATTTTTTTGACGAGCTGCTGCATTAATTTTCATAATCCATAATTGTCGAAATTTTCTTTTTTTTTGTTTTCTATCTCTATAAGCATATTGTCCTGATTTAATTACTGCTTGAAAAGCAGATCGATAAGTCCGAGATCTTGCTCCATAATATCCTTTAGCTTGTTTTATTATTTTTTTATGTCTTGCTTTTGCTGTTACTCCGCGTTTAATTCTTACCATATGATTTAAATTCCTGTAATTATTATATATTATATATCTTCCTTATTTATTATAAATAAGGTAAACAGATTTTTAATGAATATGAATCTCCTTTTTTAACTATTTTTTTTTGTCTTAAAAATCTTTTTTTTTTTTTGTTTTTTTTAGTTAATAAATGTCTTGAATTAGCTTGTTTATGTTTAAAAAGACCAGTACCCGTTTTTTTAAAACGTTTTGCAGCACTACGTACTGTTTTTAATTTACTCATATTATAACCCGCCAAATTATTAATAATTATTTTTTTGGTATTAGAATCATTATGATTTGTCTACTTTCGACTTTGGATGGAAAGGATTCTACTATAGCAAATTTAGCTAAATCATTTTTTATACGATTTAACATAGAAAATCCTAATTTAGTATGCATCATTTCTCTTCCTCTAAATCTGAGAGTAACTTTTATTTTATCTCCTTTTTTTAAAAAACGAATTAAATTACGTAATTTTACTTTATAATCTCCTATATCTGTACCAGGACGAAATTTAATTTCTTTTAAATGGATTATTTTTTGTTTTTTTTTTTGTTCTTTAGAAGCTTTATTTTTTGTATATAAAAATTTACCATAATCCATAATACGACAAACAGGAGGTTCAGAATTAGGACTAATTTCAACTAAATCAAATCCTGTATTTTCTGCTTTTATTAAAGCTTCTTTTAAACTAATTATACCAATTTGGTCACCATTTAATCCTATTAATCTTACAATTTTGCTCCTAATATTTTGATTAATTTTATTAGGTCGAGAAAATTGTATGGTTTTTTTTCCAATTTTAATATCTTACCTCTCTTATTTTTTTTTATTAATATAATAATTCTTAATTTCATTTACTATTCTATTGATAATATCATGAATTTTCATAAATCCCAAATTTTTACCAAAACAATCTCTTATAGAGATAAGATTATTTTTGACTTCTTTATCTCCACAAATTAAAATATATGGAATATGTTGTATTGCATATTTTCTAATTTTAAATGAAATTTTTTCATTATTTATATCATATTTAACACGAATATTATTTTCTTTAATTATCTTAAATAATTTTAAAACATATTTAATATGTTTTTCACTAATACTTAGTATTATAATCTGAATTGGAGCTACCCAAATAGGTAAATATCCAGAAAATTCTTCAAGAATAATTCCTATAAATCTTTCTAAAGAACCTAAAATAGCACGATGAATTATTATTGGAGTACTGTGTTTATTTTTATTATTTATATAAAATAAATTTAAACATTTTGGTAATGTAAAATCTAATTGTATTGTACCACATTGCCATTCTCGATTTAAACAATCAAAAAAAGAAAATTCTATTTTAGGACCATAAAAAGCTCCTTCTCCTATTTGGTATTCAAAATTAATATTTAATTTATTTAAAATAGAAGATAAATTATTTTCTGCTTGATCCCAAATTTTATTATCTCCAATTTTATTTGGTGGTCTAGTGGATAATTTTACAAGAAATTTTTTAAAACCAAAAAGATGATAAATATCATACATCATATGAATACAATTTTCTATTTCTTTAACTACTTGATTTTTTCTACAAAAAATATGAGCATCATCTTGTGTAAAATTTCTTAATCTCATTAGACCATGTAAAGAACCAGATGGTTCATTTCTATGACAAATGCCAAATTCAGCAATTCTTAAAGGTAAATCTCTATATGATTTTAATTTTTGTTGAAAAATTTGAATATGTGCAGGACAATTCATAGGTTTTATGCAATAATTTCTATTTTCAGAAAAAGTAGTAAAAATAGATTCTTTATAAATTTTCCAATGACCCGTTTTTTTCCAAATAGCAAAATCAGTAATTAAAGGAGTTTTTACTTCTAAATAATTATATTGATTTAATTTTCTTCGTAATAACTTTTCTAGTTGTTTAAATATAATATAACCATTATTATGCCAAAAAACCATTCCTGGAGATTCATTTTGGAAATGATATAAATTTAATTTTTTACCTATAATTCTATGATCTATTTCTAATAATTTATTAGATAAATCTATTTTTTTAAAATTATCATTTTGTGCCATTTTTTACTTTTAAAATATTAATTTTTATTAATAATAACAAAATTTTTATTTTAAATATATTAAAATATTAATTTTAAATTTTTTGTCCACAAATAACTCTATAATATCCTTGTATATCACAATATTGTGATATATTTTTGAAGTTTTCAATCTTAAGGATTTTTTTTAAAATATATCCTTGTTTATATCCATGTTCTAATATTAACCATCCATAATTATTTAAATATTCTGAAGATTTAGAAATAATATATCTTAAATCAGATAATCCATTATTTAATGATATTAATGATTTAATAGGTTCAAATTTTAATTCTTTTTTTAATTTATGATATTCATAATCACTTATATAAGGGGGGTTACTTATTATAATATCAAATTTATTATTTTTTAAATTACTAAACCAATTACTAATTAAAAAATTAATATTTTTAATATATAATTTCTTAGCATTATATTTTGCTAAATTAATAATTTGTTGAGAAATATCTACAGCAGTAATTTTAAGAAAATTATATTTAGAAGCAATTGCTAATGCTATTGCTCCACTTCCAGTACCTAAATCTAAAATTTTTTCTATATTATTATTAATTTTTTTTAAAACAACATTAACTAAAATTTCTGTATCTTTTCTAGGTATTAGAACATAAGGTGATACATAGATTTTTAATGACCAAAATTCACAAAAACCTAATAAATAAGCTATAGGTTCGCCTGTAATTCTTCTTTTTAAAAAATTTTGTAAAATTTTAAATTGTTTCAAATTTATTTTAGTTTCATTAAAACCATAAATCCATGATTTAGATTTTTTTAAGACAAAAGATAATAATATGACTGATTCTAATTGATATGTTAATATTTTATTCTGTTTTAAAAGATTAGAAGCATATTTTAACCATTGATTAATAATCATATTTTTTTTTAAAAATTATAATTTATCAGCATTATATTGATGAATAATAGGTTTTATTAATATATCTAGATTACCATCCATAATTTCGTTTAATTTATATAATGTTAAATTAATACGATGATCTGTTACTCTTTTTTGAATAAAATTATATGTTCTATTTCTATCTGAACGATCTCCAGTACCTAATAATATTTTTTTTTTTATTGCATTATCTTTATTTTTTTTTGCCATTTCTAATGTATATATTCTTGTAGCTAATACAGCTAAAGCTTTAGCTTTATTTTTATGTTGAGATCTTTCATCTTGACATTCTACAACAATCCCTGTTGGGATATGGGTAATTCTTATAGCAGAATCAGTTGTATTAACATGTTGTCCCCCTGCTCCAGAAGATCTAAAAGTATCAATTTTTAAATCTTGATTATTTATTTCTGGAATTTCTGTTTTTAATAATTCAGGCATAACTGCAATAATACATGTAGAAGTATGTATTCTTCCTTGTGATTCTGTTTCAGGGATTCTTTGTACTCTATGGCCACCGGATTCAAATTTTAATTTACCATAAACTCCAATTCCTATAATTTTTAAAATAATTTCTTTAAAACCATTACTATTATCATTATAATGAATATGTATTATTTCTATCTTCCATTTTTTTGATTCTGCATATCTAATATACATTCTTGAAATATTTTTTACAAATATTGCTGCTTCATGCCCACCAGCCCCAGCTTTTATTTCTAAAAAACAATTACGATTATCTTCTTCTTTGTTTTGAGGAGAAAGTAATTTATATAATATTTTTTCTATTTTTTTTTGTTTAATTTTAATATTTTTTATATCTTCTAATACCATTAGATATATTTCTTTATCCTTTTCTTTTAATAAAATTTTATTATTAAGTAAATTTAATTCTAATTTTTTCCATTTTATAAATGGTTTAATTATATTAGATAATTTTGAATATTCAGTTGATAAATTTCGTAAAGATACGTGATTATTATACGATTTATAATCGCTTAACTTTTTTAATATATAATTATATCTTTTATATAAGATATTAAGTTTTTTAAGGATAGAAGAATTCATAATTATTATTTTAATATTTAAATTTTATAAATAAAATATTTTTTTAAAAAATTACATTAATAATAATATATACTATATTTAGTATTATTTTTATATATTAACAAATAATATTTTATTTATTTTTAATAGAATTATTAATTCTATATTAAAATTTTATTTTTTATATGAAAAAATTTAAATAAAATTATATTTATAATTTTTAAGGATTTTATATGACTAATATGAAATTATTTGCTGGTAATGCTATTACTAAATTAGCAAAAAATATTGCTAATCATCTATATATTAATTTAGGTAAAATATTTGTAGGTAAATTTAGTGATGGAGAAGTTTCTGTTAAAATAAAAGAAAATGTAAGAGGAAATGATATTTTTATCATACAATCTACTTGTAATCCTACTAATGATAATTTAATTGAATTAATTATAATGATTGATGCATTTAAAAGAGCTTCTGCTGGAAGAATAACTGCTGTTATTCCTTATTTTGGTTATGCTAGACAAGATAGAAGAATCCGTTCTGCTAGAGTACCTATTACTGCTAAAGTAATAGCTGATTTTTTATCTAGAGTAGGAATTAATAGAATATTAACAGTTGATTTACATGCAGAACAAATTCAAGGATTTTTTAATGTTCCTGTAGATAATGTTTTCGCAAGTTCTATTTTTTTAAAAGATATATCAAAAAATATATATAATAATCCTATAATAGTTTCTCCTGATATTGGAGGGGTAATTCGTGCAAGATCAATAGCAAAAAAATTATTTAATGGAACAGATATGGCTATTATAGATAAAAGAAGAAATAATTTAAATACTACAGAAATTATGAATATTATTGGAGATGTTAATCAACGAGATTGTATTTTAATAGATGATATTGTTGATACTGCAGGAACATTATGTCAAGCAGCAAAAGCTTTAAAAAAAAATGGAGCAACAAAAGTATTTGTTTATGTGACTCATGCTATTTTTTCAGGTAATGCTATTCAGAATATTTATAATTCTGTAATAGATGAAATTATTGTATGTGATAGTATCCCATTAACAAAAAAAATTAAAAAATTAAAAAATGTTAGAGTCTTAACTCTATCTTATATGCTTGCAGAAACAATAAGAAGAATTAGTAATGAAGAATCTATATCTGTAATGTTTAAATAGATTAAAATAATAAAAAGGTAAATATTTGAATAATATAAAGATGATAGTAGGATTAGGTAATAACTTAAATAATAAATTTATTAAAACTCGTCATAATATGGGTTCTAATTATATTATTAATTTATCTAATAAATTTAATATTCAATTTAAAAAAATAAAAAAATTAAATGAAAATATTGGTTATTTAAATATTTTAAATAAAAAAATAATTTTATTAATACCAAATTCTTTAATGAATAATTCAGGAAAATCAATATTTATTGTCTCTAGTTTTTATAAAATTTTATTAAAAAATATTTTAGTTATTCATGATGAATTAGATTATTTACCTGGAATTATAAAATTTAAATATGGAGGTGGTAGTGGAGGCCATAATGGAATTAATAATATTATAAAAATATTTAATGATAAATTATTTTATAGGTTACGTATAGGGATAGGTCATCCTGGATGTAAAGATCAAGTAAATAATTTTGTATTAACCCCTCCTACATTAACCGAACAAAAAAATATTAATTTAACTATAAAAAATAGTATTAAAGCCTTACTAGTTTTTATTAAAACTAATAATTATAATAAAGCAATAAATTATTTACATTCTAAAAATAATAGGATAATAAAATAATGGAATTAAAATGTGGTATCATTGGACTTCCAAATGTAGGGAAATCAACATTATTTAATGCATTAACTAATTCTAATGTAGATGCATTAAATTATCCTTTTTGCACAATAAAACCAAATACTAGTATAGTAACTGTTCCTGATAATAGATTACTTTATTTATCTAAATTAATAAAATCTAAAAAAATAATACAATCTACTGTAACTTTTGTAGATATTGCAGGTTTAATAAAAGGAGCGTCCAAAGGAGAGGGATTAGGAAATCAGTTTTTACATAATATATCAGAAGTTGATGCTATAATTCATGTAATACGGTGTTTTAAAAATAAAAATATATTAAGTTTATCATTTAATCCTATAAAAGATGTCGATATTATAAATAATGAAATTATTAATTTTGATATAAATTTATTATTTAAATTAAAAAATAATAAAAAACATATTAATAATAAATTTAAATATTTATTAGATATTTGTTTAAATTACTTAAAAAATGGTAAATTATTAAATTTATTAAAATTAAATATAGAAGAAATAGATTTTTTAAAAAAATTAAAATTATTAACAATTAAACCAATAATTATTATTGCTAATATAGATGAAAATAATATTAATAACCAATTTTTTTTAGATGAAATAAATATTCTTAGTAAAAATTATTTAGTTTTAAAAATTTGTATTATTAATCTTAATAACAAACAAAAAATATTACCAATAAATAAAAATAATGATTTAAAAAAAATAATACTTAATAGTTTTAAATTATTAAATTTACATACTTTTTATACAGTAGGAATTAAAGAAACTAGATCATGGAGTATCTTAAAAGGTACAACAGCATTAATTGCTGCTAAAAAAATTCATAGTGATATTCAAAAAGGATTTATTAGAGCTCAAGTAATTCATTATAAAGATTTTATTTTTTATAAAAATCAAACAAAAGCAAAATTATTTGGTAAAATGAAAATAGAGGGTAAAAAATATATAATACAGGATGGGGATGTTATTAATTTTCTTTTTCAAATTTAAAAAATATATATTTTTTATTTTAAATTTTAGTATTAAAATACTTATATTTTAATTTTTTTTAACTATATTTAAATAATTTAGATAATATGATTAATATTTTAAATTTAATTTTATTATATAGTAATATTATATTATTAATTTTTATTATAATTAGAATTTTTATTAAATATAAAGATATAAAATCTTATATATTGTGGTATCTTATTCTATATGTTTTTCCTAAAATAGGGATTATTTTTTATTTTATTTTTGGAGAAATTTATTCAAAAACACAATATAAATCTAAACAGGCTAAAAAAATATGGTTTCGCTATAGTGAATTACTAAAAAAATTACAAATATATTATAAATTATATATTAAAAATATATATGTAAATAAAAAAATAGAAACATTATTTCAATTATGTGAAAATAAACAAAATTTATTGAGTATGACTAATAATTCTATTAAATTATTTAACTCATCATTTAAATTATTTACATCACTAATTAATGATATACAATCAGCAAAATATAGTATTCATATTGTTTTTTATATATGGATACCCGGAGGATTAGTAAATAAATTTTCAGAATCTATTATAATAGCAGCTAAAAGAGGTGTTAAATGTTATATTATGTTAGATTTTATTGGAAGTAAAAATTTTTTTTATAGTTCTTGGTATCATCTTATGTTAAGAGTTGGTGTTTTTATAATTAAATCATTGAATATTACAATTTTCAATTTTTTTTATTCTAGAATAGATTTAAGACAACATAAAAAAATAATATTAATTGATAATAGAATAGTTTATGTTGGTAGTATGAATATGGTAGATTCAACTAATTTTAAAAAAAATACTAAAATAGGTAAATGGATTGATCTAATGATTCGTATAACTGGCCCTATTGTTAATACGATTAGTATTATTTATTCATATGATTGGGAAATAGAAACAGGACAAAATATATTATCCATTAATCAATTAAAAAATAATTTAGTAAAATATCAGAATAAAAATAATATTAATAGAATACAAGTAATATTTTCAGGATTAAAATTATCTAAAAAAATAATTCATAATTCTTTAATTACAGCTATATTTTTAGCTAAAAAAAGTTTAATTATTACAACACCTTATTTAATACCAAGTAAAAATTTATTATCTGCTATTTGTATAGCTTCTGAACGTGGTGTAGATGTAAAAATTATTATTCCTAAATATAATGATTCAATTTTTATTTATTGGGCTAGTAAATTTTTCTTTTATAAATTATTAAAATCGGGAGTTAATATTTATCAATTAAAAACAGGATTTTTACATACAAAGAGTATTATTATAGATAAAAAAATTAGTTTTATAGGTACTGTAAATTTAGATATAAGAAGTATCTATTTAAATTTTGAAATTAATTTAATTATAGATGATATTATATTTAATAAATCACTTTTATATATACAAAATAAATATATTTTAAAATCACAAAAATTAGAATATAATTTATGGATAAAAAGACCATATTGGCAAAAAATAATAGAAAAATTATTTTTTTTATTTAAATTTATTTTATAAAAATAGAAAAATAATATTTATTAATAAATTACTTTATTATAAAAATTTATATTAAAATCGAAATTTTATGAAAATTTTTTCATTTAATATTAATGGAATAAGAGCACATATACATCAATTAAAAATAATTATAAAAATATATAATCCTGATATAATCGGGTTACAAGAAACAAAAGTAAATAATGAAAATTTTCCTAAAGAAGAAATATATAAATTAGGATATCACATTTATATGTGTGGACAAGTAAAAAATTATGGAGTAGCTTTATTAAGTAAAAAAGAACCTTTAAATATTCAAAAAAATTTTTTAAAAGACTTTTTTAATAATCAAAAAAGATCAATAATGATTGATTTAGATAGTGCTATTGGTAAGATAAAGATTTTAAATTGTTATTTTCCTCAAGGAGATAATCAAAAAAATAATATAAAATTTAAATATAAAATTAATTTTTTAAAAAATTTATATTTTTATATTAAAGAAAATTTAGATCCAAAAAATCATATTATACTTATGGGAGATATTAATATTAGTATTTCCGATTTAGATATTGGAATAGGAGAAAAAAATCGTAAAAAATGGTTAAAAAAAGGAAAATGTTCTTTCTTACCAAAAGAAAGATTTTATATGAATCAATTACTTGATTGGGGTCTATTTGATATTTGGAGATTAATGAATCCTTTAACAAATAATAAATTTTCTTGGTTTGATTATAGATCAAAAGGATTTGTTTTTAATAAAGGGTTAAGAATTGATAATATTTTAATTACTAATTCATTAATAAAATATTATTCTAATTCAGGAATAGAATACTCTATTCGTAATTTAATTAAACCTTCAGATCATGCTCCTATTTGGGTAAAGTTTAAAAATATTTAATAAATTTTTATTTTAAAAAATTAGGTGAAAAATGATTAAGTTATTGAATATAATAAAATTCTTTTGTTGTTATTTATGGTCACTAATTAATTTTACTAGAACGTTAATAATAAATATCATTTTTATATTATTAATATTCTTATTATGTTATTACATATATAATGTGAATCATAGAAAAAACACAAATAGTCAAATATTAAAAAAAAATAATCAAGTATTAGAAATTAGTTTTGATGAAAATTTTGATAATGAATCTTTTTATAAAAATAATTTAATATTTAAATTATTTAATAAATTTACAAACAAAAAAAATAATGATCCAATAATTAATATTGTTAATGCTATAAATTTTGCAAAAAAAGATAAAAATATTAATGGTATTATATTAAGACTTAATAATTTAAATATTTCTGATATTCCTAATTTACGATATATAGGCAAATATTTAAATGATTTCAAAGAAAGTGGTAAAAAAATATATGCAATTTCAGATATGTATGACCAAAGTCAATACTATTTAGCTAGTTTTGCCAATAAAGTTTTTTTATTACCATATGGTAATGTAAAATTATATGGTCTAAATTTTAAAAAATTTTTTATAAAAAATTTTTTAAAAAATTTAAAAATTAAAACTCATGTATTTAGAGTTGGAAAATATAAATCTGCAGTTGAATCTGTTTTAAGAGAAGATATGTCTAATAATGATAAAATAGTTATGAATCAATTAATAAATAATTTATGGGATGATTATTTAACAACTATATCAATTAATAGACAATTAACTAAAGAAGAAATTTTTCCTACAGACGAAAATTTATTAATATCTCTCAAAAAATCTCATGGGAATTTAGCTTTATTTGCATTACAAAATAAATTAGTAGATAAAATATCTAATAATAATGATTTTGAAAAAGAAATGATTCAAAATTTTGGTTTAGATAAAACCCAAAATACATATAATAAAATTAGTATTAATAATTATATAAAATTATATATAGATAATGGAATTCAACAAAATAATGGTAATATTGCAGTTATTACAATAGATGGAATTATGATATATGGTAAAAATGGCAGTGATCTTATTGTAAATAAAATAAATGAAATATATAAAAATCCAAATATTAAAGGATTAATATTAAAAATTAATAGTCCAGGAGGTGATATTTTAGCTGCAAAAGCAATTTATAACGAATTACTTTTATTAAAAAAAATTCATAAACCAATCGTAGTAGTTATGGGTAAAATGGCAGCATCAGGGGCATACTGGATTTCTACAGTAGCTGATTTTATAATTGCAGATCCAGTAAGTTTAACTGGTTCTATTGGTATTTTTAGTGTTGTATATAATATTAGTGATATTTTAGATTTAATTGGTATAAAAAAAGATGGGGTTAATATATCAGATAGATTTACTCTTTCTATGGATGAAAAATTATCTTCTATAGAAGAAAAGATAATGAGCATAAATATTAAAACTGGATATGATGAATTTATTTATTTAGTTTCTAAAAAAAGAAATTTATCTATTGAAAAAGTAAAAAAAATAGCTAATGGTATGGTTCTTTTAGGTAAAGATGCTCAAAAATATGGATTAGTTGATGGTTTAGGTGATTTTGATAGTGCAATAATGAAAATTGCAAAATTAACAAAAATTAAAAAAGTAAAATTACAATGGATAACTATAAATACTTTTTCTCCATTAGATTATTTTATAAAATCAAATAATTTTATTATATCTAATTTAATTCAAAATTATATAAATTTTATTTTTAATAAAAATTTTTCATCATTAAATAATGAAAATATTTTAAATCCCGAAAGAATATATTCTTTATATATTATATAAATTTAAAAATTTTATTTTTTTATAATTTTGTATTTATGATTAGGAGATAATTAAATGTCTATTAGAGTTGCTATTAATGGATTCGGCAGAATAGGACGTATTTTTTTCCGTGTTGCTCAAAAAAATCCTAAAATTAAAATTATAGCTATTAATGATTTATTAGAAATAAATTATATGGCATATATGATAAAATATGATTCAACACATGGTAATTTTAAGAAAAAGATTAAAGTTGATGAAAATAATTTAATTATAAATAAGAATATTATTCATGTATTTTCAGAATCAGATCCACTTAAATTAAAATGGCATGATTTAAATATTGATGTTGTTATTGAATCAACAGGAATTTTTTTAACAAAAGAATTAGCAAAAAAACATATTATAGCTGGTGCCAAAAAAGTTATTATTACAGCTCCTCCTAAAGATAATTCAATACCTATGTTTGTAAAAGGAGTTAATTTTAATAATTATAGTGGAGAAAATATCATTTCTAATGCTTCATGTACTACTAATTGTTTAGCCCCATTAGCTAAAATTATAAACGATAATTATATTATTAAAAATGGTCTTATGACAACTATTCATGCAGTAACATCTACTCAAAAAACAGTAGATGGTCCTTCTATGAAGGACTGGAGAGGAGGAAGAGGTGCATACCAAAATATTATCCCTTCAAGTACCGGTGCTGCAAAAGCAGTAGGAATTGTTTTACCAGAATTAAATAATAAATTAACAGGGATATCATTAAGAGTACCTGTTGCTAACGTTTCTGTTGTTGATTTTACTGTTCAAATTTTAAAAAAAACTACATTACCAGATATTTGTAAAGTTATTAAATTTGCATCTCAAAATTATATGAAAGAAATTATTGGTTATACAGAAGATGACGTAGTATCTAGTGATTTTAATGGCTCAACATTAATATCTATTTTTGATAAAAAAGCAAGTATAGCTATCGATAATAATTTTTTTAAATTAATTGCTTGGTATGATAATGAAACAGGATATTCTTCTAAAATATTAGATTTAATATTACATATTTTTAAATAAAAATAAAATAGAAAAATTTGCTATGTATTATATTAATAGATACATAGCAATACAAAAAATTTTTTTTTAAATTTTAAAAAATATAATTTTTTAAACTAAAAAAAAATATTTATACCTTGTCGTCCACCTAATAAATGCATATGTAAATAAAATATTGTTTGACATCCATGATGATTACAATTAATAACAACTCTATATCCAGATTTATCAATTTTTTTTTTTTTTGCTATTTTAGAAGCAACTAATAACATTCTTCCTAGTAATAACTGATGTTCGGATTTAATATTATTAAGTGTTTTTATAAAAATATTAGGTATAATTAAAATATGTATTGGACTTTGTGGTTTTATATCATTAAAAGCTGTAACTAAATTATCTTGATAAACAATATTAGTAATTATTTTTTTAGATATAATTTGTTGAAATATGTTTTTTTTATTATTCATAATTATTTTTTTTTATAAAATTATCCATTTCTGTTTTTAAATTATCTGATTTAGTACCAAATATTGCTTGAACCCCATTACCAGAAATAATAACAGCAGAAGCTCCTAATAATTTTAATTCTTTTTCATTAACTTTTTTTATATTTATCACAGTTATACGTAATCTAGTAATACATGCATCTAAATTAGTAATATTATTTTTCCCCCCAAAAGCTTTAACTAATTTTTCCCCATAATTTAATGATATATCATTTGTTTTATATATATTATTTTGTATTTTTTCACGTCCTGGAGTGCGTAAATCTAATTTAATAATTAGTATTTTAAATACATTATAATATATAATTATATAAATAAAACCTATAATTGGAAATAACCATATTTTAGAACCATTACCACTTAAAATAATAAAATCAATTAACCCATGAGAAAAACTTGTGCCATTTCTCATTCCAAGTAAAATACAAATAGGAAAAGATAATCCTGATAAAATAATATGTATTATATATAATAATGGTGCTGCATACATAAAAGAAAATTCTATTGGTTCTGTAATTCCTGTAAAAAAAGATGTTAATGCAGCTGAAAACATTAAACTACCGATTTTTTTTTTATTTTCTTTTTTTGATGTTTGCCATATGGCAATAGCTGCACCTGGTAATCCATACATTTTAAATAAAAAACCTCCTGCTAATTTACCTGCAGATGGATCTCCAGCAATATATCTTGCAATATCACCATGATATATTTGTTTAGTAAATATATTCATAAATGAACCTATTTCCATTTGGAATGGAACATTCCAAATATGATGTAAACCAAAAGGTAATAAAGTTCTTTCTATTATTCCATAAATACCAAATGCAACAATAGGGTTTTGATAAGCAGCCCAATATGAAAAAGATTGAATTATTTTTCCAATTGGAATCCAGATAAAAGATAATAATAAACCAATAAAAATTGATGTTAATCCGGAAATTATAGGGATAAAACGACTACCAGAAAAAAAACCAAGATAATCAACTAATTTGATATTATGAAAACGATTAAACATATATGCAGCAATAGATCCAGCAATAATTCCACCTAATACTCCTGTATCTGCAAGATGTTTTTGAATAACTATTTCTTGTGTATAATTATTATGTAATAAAATAGGAATCATAACTTCAATCGTTTTTGTTAAAATACCATAAGAAACGACAGATGCTAATGCGGATACACCATTATTTTTAGTAAATCCTAAAGAAATCCCAATAGAAAAAATTAATGGCATATTAGCAAAAACAGAACTACCTGTTTTTTCCATAATATTAGAAATAACATTAGGTAACCAATAAAAATGAGCCGACCCTATACCTAATAATATCCCTGCTATAGGTAAAACAGATACCGGTAACATTAAAGATTTACCTATTTTTTGCATATTAGCGAATATATTACTAAACATTATAATATCCTATTTTAAATGAAATTTAATAAATATTATTAATACTTATTATTAGATTTATATATCTCTTCTAAAGATAATAATAAATTAATTAATACTAATTCATGATTAATATTATTAATCTTTATTAACAGATTATTATAAAATAATATTTTTTTTACCATTAATAAAATTTTATCTACTATAATTAAATTAGATATTTTATATATTAAGTATATGTGATCTAAATTGTATAAAAATTTTTTATCTATATTTAAATGTATTTTAATAACATCTAATAAAATTAAATAAATCCAATTTAAATATAATAGAATATTTTTACTATTTAAAATAGATAATAATTTCATTATATCTTCTTCTAAAGAAGATACTAAAATAGTATAAAAAGTATTTCTACTTTTCCATATTACGTTATTTAATAATTGATATGCTTTAATTGGAGAATAATTACATAAACGTAATGCAGTTTTTAATGATTTTTTTTTAAAAATTTTATAGTTTTTTATTTTTTTTTTTAACCATAATGTACCTATTTTTTCATTAGGAGGATATATATTCCAAAATTGACAACGACTATATATTGTCGGTAATAATTCATTTTTATGAGTACATTGTATAAAAAACCAAATATTATTTGAAGGTTCTTCTAAAATTTTTAGAAGAGCATTACTAGATGAAATATTTAATTGTTTAGCATAAGGAAACCATATAATTTTACCCATATCTTTATAAGATGATTGATAAATTATTTCAGTAAGATTTCTAATTATTTCGATACTAATACTATTTTTTTCTTTATTATTTTTAATAATATGTAAATCAGGATGAATATGATTCTCTATTAAAATACAATTTTGACATTTAGAACAACTATATAATTTTTTTTTATTAATACAAAAAATCCATTTAGTTAAAGCATAAATTAAATTATTTGTCCCTAATTCATTTAAAGAACAAAAAATATAAGCTTTGTAATTTTTTTTATTTAAAAATTGATAAATTATTTTTTTATAAAAAAAATTTAACCATGGATACCATGGTAATATGGGATATTTTTTCATTTTATACTAATATTAATTTATTAATAATTTTTTTTACTGATGATTTTACATTTTTTAATTTATTATTGGCATCAACTATTTTTATAGTTTTATTTTTTTTTGCTATTCTTAAATAATATTTTCTTACTCTAGAAAAAAAATTTATAGATTCTTTTTCAATTCTATCATAATTTTTATTATTTATTCTTTGTAAAGCAATTACTGGATTTACATCTAAATAAATAATTATATCTGGTTTTATATTATTTTTAATAAAATTTTGTAAAAATAAGATGTTTTTTTTATTTATATTTCTTCCACCTATTTGGTAGGCATATGTAGATAAATCATATCTATCTGATAAAATCCAATTTATATTAATATTTTTTCTTATAATATTATCTAATAATTGTAATCTAGCTGCATATATTAATAATAATTCTGTTTTATAAGAGATTTTTTCTCCTTGAGAAAATTTAATAATCTTTCTTAATTTTTCTGCAATTGGAGTACCTCCAGGTTCATGAGTTTTAATAATATTTTTAATATTAAAATTTTTTAGTAATTTTATTATATAATTACAAATAGTAGTTTTTCCTGCACCGTTTATTCCTTCTATTACAATAAATTTTTTTTTATTCATTTTTTTTTTAAAATTAGATATTTATATATTATCATATAACTAACATTCATTTTTTTAAATAAAAATATTTAAAATTAAAATTTTATATTTTTTTAAAAATTAATGTAGCATTAGATCCACCAAAACCAAAAGAATTACATAATACATATTTCATATTTTTAACATCTCGTGAAATTTTAGGAATAAAATCTAAATCTAAATTTTTATCAGGATTATCTAAATTAATTGTAGGAGGAACTATTTGATTTTTTAAAGATAAAATAGAGTAAATAGATTCAATTGCTCCAGCAGCACCTAATAAATGTCCGGTAATTGATTTAGTAGAACTTACAAATAATTTATAATAGTTGTTTTTAAAAATTTTTTTAATAGCATTTACTTCTGCTATATCTCCTATTTTTGTTGATGTACTATGTGCATTTATATACTTAATATTTTCAGGATTAAGATTTGCATCTCTTAATGCATTAAACATTGCTAATTGTGCCCCTTTACCATTTATAGGTGGTGAAGTTATATGATATGAATCATTACTCATACCAAAACCTACTAATTCTGCAAAAATATTCGCATTTCTTTTTTTAGCATGAGTATATTCTTCTAAAATTAAAATACCTGCTCCATCTCCTAGAACAAATCCATCTCTATCTCTATCCCAAGGCCTACTTGCTTGTTGTGGTTGATGATTTCTTCTTGATAAAGCATTCATTGAAGAAAACCCACTTAAGCTTAAAGGAGTTACAGCTTTTTCTGATGCCCCAGTTATCATAACATCAGCATCATTATAAGATATAATTTTAAAAGCAATACCAATATTATTTATCCCAGAACTACAAGCTGTACTAATAGTCAAACTAGGACCTGTTAATTTATAATTAATTGCAATATTTCCTGTTAACATATTTATAAGAGTTGATGTCATTAAAAATGGAGTAATTTTTTTAGGACCTTTTTTATTTAAAATTTGAGTATTTTTTTCTATTAAATTCATTCCTCCTAATCCAGAACCTATAGCAATTCCAAATCTAGGATTATCATACTTATTAAGTATTAACCCAGAATTATTAATAGCTTCATGACATGCTATTAATCCATATTGGATAAATAAATCAATATTTTTTTTTTTTCTATTAAAAAAATGATTTTTATATTTAAAATTTTTTATTAATCCAGCAATTTTAGTTTTATATTGATCGGTATTAAAATGATTAATTATATCAATACCACTATTACCATTAATAAGATTATACCAATTAGATTCTATTGTATTTCCTATTGGGGAAATCATGCCAATACCAGTAATTACTACACGCCTACGTTTCAACATTATATATTTCTTCTATATAAAAAATTATATTCTTTAAAATTTATTATTATGGAATAGAGTAAAATATGTTACTTACTCTTAATTCCATAATTTAAATTAAATTTTAATTTTTATAATTATTAATATAATTAATAGCTTCTTGAATAGAAGTAATTTTTTCAGCATCTTCATCTAAAATTTCAATATTAAATTCTTCTTCTAATGCCATTATAATTTCAATAGTATCAAGAGAATCTGCTCCTAAATCTTCTTTAAAAGAAGAAGAATTTGTAATATCTTCTTTTTTTATTCCTAATTGATCAATAATAATTTTTTTAACACGTTTAGTAATAGAATTACTCATACTCGTTATATTTTCCTATAAAATTATTTTAGGATAATTTGTAAAAAAATAAAATAATAAAATTACCCCATATATAATCCCCCGTTAATATTAAGTGTTTCTCCTGTTATATAAGATGCTTTATCAGAAGCTAAAAAAATTACAGCATCAGCTATTTCTTGAGGATAACCAAAACGTTTAGATGGAATTTGTGATATGATATTATCATAATTTTTTTTTTTAAGATGTGATGTCATATCAGTTTTAATATATCCAGGAGATATAACATTTACAGTAATACCTTTTGAAGCTACTTCTTTAGCTAAAGATTTACTAAATCCAATAATTCCTGATTTTGATGCTGCATAATTAGCTTGCCCGATATTACCAGTTATGCCAACAATTGAACTAATATTAATTATACGACCAAATGATCTTTTTATCATATAATAAATAACTTCTCTACAAATTCTAAAAATAGAAGTTAAATTAATTTGTAAAACATTATCCCATTGATAATCTTTCATATTTAATACAAGTTTATCATATATAATTCCTGCATTATTAACAAGTATATCTAAAGTTTTAAAATTTTTAATAATATATCTAATTAAATTATTAATAATATAAGGTGATTTATTTTTTAAATCAAGAATTAACCCGACTCCATTTTTTCCTAAATAATTATTAATTTTTTTTATTCCATAAATATTAGTTGATGTACCTATTACATATACTCCATATTTTATGAATGTATTAGCTATACTATAGCCTATTCCTTTATTTGCTCCTGTTACTAAAGCTATTTTATTTTTTAAATTAAAATTTTTTAACATATTATTAATTACAAATTTTATATTTTTCTGATGTTAAAAGAAATGTTTTTAAGTTATAAATTGAATTTATACAAATATTATTTGTAATTTTTTTTGATATTTTTTTAAGCATATTTTTAGGTGTAAATTCTATTACATTAAATATGTTGTGTTGTTCTATATATTTTATACATCCTACCCAATTAACTGTAGAATATAGTTGTTTTACTAAATTTTTTTTAATTTTTTTAGGTGATTTTTCATATTTACAATTTACATTATTAATAAATTTAATTTTTGGTTTATTAATAATAATTTTATCTAAAAATTTTTTAAATTTATATGCTATAGGTTTCATTAATAAACAATGAGAAGGTATATTTATATTAATAGGTATTGTAGATGCACCTAAAGATTTAAATATTTTAATAGCTTTTATTATAGCTAATTTATTTCCACTAATTGTTATATTATTTGAAGAATTATAATTAGCTATTGATATAATATAATTATTCTTAGATATTTTTTTACAAATTTTTTCTATTTTTTTTTTTTTAAACCAATAATGGTTTGCATATAATATCCATTTATATTGAAATCATTTAAATTAGATGATATTTGATGCATTAATTTACCTCGATATTTTACTATTTTAATAGCATCTATAAAACTAATAATATCACTACATACCATAGCAGTATATTCACCTAAACTATATCCAGTAACTATATTAGGTATAATATTATTTTTTTGTAACCATAATCTATATATAGCTATAGATGTAGTTAAAATAGCAGGTTGAGTATAATATGTTATATTTAATTTTTTTAATGGGCCATTTTTAATAATATTCCATAAATCATATTGCAGAACTTCTGAAGCAGAATTAAATGTATCTCTTATAATCTTATATTTTATATATAATGAATATATCATCTTAATAAATTGGGTGCCTTGCCCAGGGAAAATAGCAGCAAATTTTTTCATATTTTATATCTTTTATAATAAATATTTAAAAATTTTTATAATTATTTATTATTTTTATTTATAATTTGTATACCTTTATAAAATCCATCATCAGTCATATGATGAAATAAATATTTTTTACCTGTTTTTTTATTAATTAATAAAAATTTATTATTAGATAATTTATTATGAGACCGTCTCATACCTCTTTTAGATCTTGATTTTTTATGTTTTTGAACAGCCATATTATTATTTATATACCTTTTTTATTTTATTAAATTTTGATATAATATATTATTTAAATTAAATTATATACATATTATAAATATGTTTATTTATATATGCAATATTATTTAGTAATGTTCTAAATTTAGCAAACAATTATTTAATTCATTACTTAATGGAGCATAAATTTTAATTTCTTTATTATTTTTAGGATGTATTAATTGTAGACTTTTTGCATGTAAAAACAATCTATTTATATTAAAATTTTTTCTAAATTTAGAGTTTAAACTATTATCACCATATCTTTGGTCATTAATTATAGGATAATTTAAATAAGCCATATGAACTCTAATTTGATGTGTTCTGCCTGTTAACGGATTTATTTTTATTAACATAAAATTTTTATAATTTTTAATAATTTTAAATTTAGTTTCTGAATATTTTCCTTTATTATGATCTATTTTTACTTTAATTTTTTTATTTAAAAAATTTTTTACTAAAAAATTTTTAATATAAATATCTTTTTTTTCAAAACAATTTCCTTTAACTAAAGCTATATACTCTTTAAGTATTTTTTTTTCTATTAATTGTTGTTGTAATATTTTTAATATTGATCTTTTTTTAGCTATTAATAAAACTCCAGAAGTTTCTTTATCAATTCTATGTACAAGTTCTAAAAACTTTATTTTTTTGAATAAATATCTAAAATTTTCAATAATACCATAATTAATACCACTACCTCCGTGGACTGCTATACCAGAAGGTTTATTAATAGCTAACATATATTCATCTTCAAAAATTATCATTTTTTTAAAAAATTTTATTTTACTTAATATTATATTATTTTTAATAGGTTTTATTTTATTTATATAAATAAAAGAAATTTTAATTATATCTTGAGATTTAATTTTAAAATTTGGAAGTATTTTTTTTTTATTAACTTTTATTTTTCCTGTTCTTAACATTCTATATATCCTACTTTTAGGAACATTTTTAAATTTATTTATTAAAAAATTATCAACTCTTTGATTTTCAATAGTAGATGGGATAGTTATGATTTTATTCTTTATTATTTTATACATAAAATTATAGAAATTTTTTTAAGGTAAATTAATTATTATTAATATAATTAATAATTATAAAAAAATATAATAATATTTAATATATTTTCCATATAAAATGATTATTTTAAAATAAAAATTTATGTTATTATTTATTTAATAAATAATTTTATAAAATAAAAATAAATAAAATATTTTAAATAAAGAAAATATTTTATAAAATTTTTTTATAAATTATAAATAATCATAAAATATATTTTATGATTTTAAAATAATTAAAATTTTTAATTTAAACCTATTCATAAAATATTAAATACAATTTTCTTGTTACATAATTTTTTTATTTTATATAAAAATATTAATCAATTTATAAAAAAATACATGAGTAAGTTATTATGAAAAGAATGTTAATAAATGCTACTCAACATGAAGAGTTACGTGTTGCTCTAGTAGATGGACAAAAATTATATGATTTAGATATAGAAAATTCTAATTATAAACAAAAAAAATCTAATATATATAAAGGTAAAATTACGCGTATTGAACCAAGTTTAGAAGCGGTATTTGTAGATTATGGAGTAGATAAACATGGTTTTTTACCAATTAAAGAAATTACAGAAGAATATTTATCTAATGATAATAATAAAAATTTATTTAATAAATTAAATTTAAAAAATTCTTTATCAATTGGTAAAGAAATTATTGTTCAAATAAGTAAAGAAGAACGGGGAAATAAGGGAGCATCATTAACAACATTTATTAGTTTAGCTGGAAGTTATCTAGTTTTAATGCCAAATAATCCCAGTGCAAATGGAATATCTAAAAAAATAGAAGGAGAAAATAGACGAAATTTGAAAAAAATATTATCATTATTATATTTACCCAATAATATGAGTTTAATAATTCGTACTGCTGGATTAGGTAAAGATATAGAAACATTTAAATCAGATTTAAAATTTAGATTAAAACATTGGAATATGATCAAAAAAATAGCTAAAAATAAATCAGCACCTTTTTTAATATATCAAGAAAGTAATATAATTATCAGAGCATTGCGTGATTATTTATATCAAGATATAAATGAAATTTTAATTGATAATCCTAAAATATTAAAATTAGCAAAAAAACATATTAATATTTTAGGAAGATCAGATTTAAATCATAAAATTAAATTATATACAGGAACTGTTCCTTTATTTAGTCATTATCAAATAGAATCACAAATTGAAACAGCTTTTCAAAGAAAAGTTAGATTATCATCAGGAGGATCAATTATTATTGATACTACAGAAGCATTAACATCAGTTGATGTAAATTCTTCTAAAGCTACTAAAGGTATAGATATTGAAGAAACTGCATTAAATATTAATTTAGAAGCTGCTGATGAAATTATTCGACAATTAAGATTACGCGATGTAGGTGGATTAATTGTAATTGATTTTATTGATATGTCACTTTTAGAAAATAAAAAAGCTGTAGAAAAAAGATTACTTAATAATATACGGGAAGATAGAGCGAAAATTCAAATAAATAATATTTCAAAATTTGGATTACTAGAAATGTCTCGTCAGAGACTACGATCTTCTTTAAAAGAATCTAATTATTATTTATGTCCTAGATGTTTAGGTAATGGAAATTTAAGAGATAGTAGATCTTTATCTTTATCTATTTTAAGATTAATAGAAGAAGAATCTTTTAAAGAAAATACAAAAGAAGTATACGCTATAGTTCCTGTAAAAATAGCATCTTATCTATTAAATGAAAAAAGAAATGCAGTGAATGCAATTGAAAATAGAAAGATAAGAACATTCATCATCCCTAATGATAAATTAAATACACCTAATTATTCTATTATACGAATAAAACATGGAGAAGATAAAAAAAATGTTTATTTTATAATTAAAAAAATTAGTAAATTAAATGCAAATATTTATAATTATCATTATTTTAAAAATAAATTTTTACATGAAAATATAATAGATAAAAATAATAAAATTAAAACATTAAATATATATAATCAAACTATAATGGAAAAAAAAAAATATCCATTTTATATAATAAATAAATTATTTAATTTTTTAAATAGAAAAAAATTTTATATTAAAAAAATAAAAAATTTTTTTATACAAAAAATAATTTTTACAAATAAAATTATTTTAAATACTTTTAATAAATATTTTTTCAATAATAAAAAATATAATTTTAATAAAAATATTAATAATATTTCTGATAAAATTAATTTAAATACAGAAAAAAAACTTTTAATTTGGGATAAAAAAAAAATTATACCTATTTCTAAATTAAAATTTATAAAAAATGAATTAAAACCAGTAAAATTAAATAATAATTTAATTTTTAAAAACCAAAAAAATTATAAAAATAATTTTAATTATATTAAATTAAAAAATTTTTTAAAAATAAAAATCAATCAAAATTATTATTTTCGTAAAAAAAAATATAGTAATACTATTACTAGTAATAGTAAAATTTCTAATAATGATAAGCAAACTAATATATCTAATATTTCTTTAGAAAAGAGAATAGAATTCAATAAATTTAAAAATCATATTAAAATTAATAAAATCGTATTAGATAAAATTAAATTACATAATAAAAAAAAAATAATGTTCAAAACAACAAATATTATTATTTCTGATTTTTTTTATAAAAATAGTTCTAAAATAAAAAATAATAATTTTATAACAAAAAAGAAATTATATAGAAATTATATTTCATCAAGTGAAAAAAAAATACAGAGTAATTTTACAAATTGTTATAATAATAAATTAATAAATTCATCATTCAATTTAAATAATAAAAAAGGTGCTGGTGGACATGCTGCTAAAAGATATGCGACTTCTCCAGTAAAAAGACCTTAAATATTTTTATTCTATAAAAAATTTAATTTTAAAAATATCTATTTAATTATTTTAATATAAGTAAAGTTTACTCTAGTATTTTTTTATTTATATACAATGAGTAAACTTTTTTATTAGATTATTTTTAAAATTTTATTTATTAAATCTTTCGCATCCCCAAATAACATATAACTATTATCTCTATAAAATAGAGGATTATTAATTCCTGAATATCCCTGACTCATACTTCTTTTAAGAATAATAATATTATTTGCTTTCCATACTTCTAAAACAGGCATTCCTGATATAGGACTATTAATATCTTCTTGTGCTGATGGATTAACTGTATCATTAGCTCCTATTACTAATACAGTATCTGTATTAATAAAATCTTTATTAATTTCATCCATTTCTAAAACTATATCATATGGTATATGAGCTTCTGCTAATAAAACATTCATATGTCCTGGTAAACGTCCTGCTACAGGATGAATAGCAAATCTTACAGTAATATTTAATAAAAGTAATTTTTTAACTATCTCAGAAAGAGGATATTGTGCTTGAGATACAGCCAGACCATATCCGGGAACAATAATAATACTATTAGAATTTTTTAATATATCTACTGTGTTTTCAATAGATATTTTCTTATAATTTTTAATATCTTTATTTTTTAAAATAGATTTGTTTTGATTAGAAAATTTATTATTTCCTCCAATAAGTACATTAATAAATGATCTATTCATACCTTTACACATTAAATATGAAAGTATAGCTCCAGAAGACCCAACTAACGCTCCAGTGATAATTAATAAATCGTTAGTTAACATAAATCCAGAGGATGCAGCTGCCCATCCTGAATATGAATTTAACATTGAAATTACTACAGGCATATCTGCTCCACCAATACTCATTATTAAATGAAAACCAAATATTAGTGAAATTAAAAATATTAAACCTAAAACTGTAATTTGTAATTTTATATTATGTGTTTTTAAAAAAATTATCATAAATATAAATGATGTAAATAAAGTTAAAATATGTATTTTATTTTTATGTTTAATATTTAAAGTTTCTGATTTAATAAATCCAGATAATTTATTAAAAGCAATAATAGATCCAATTAGAGTTATTGAACCAATAAAAATACTAATAAATATTTCCACTAATTGAATATCAATATTTTTGTAAAATATGTTTTTATTATAAATTAATGATAAATAATTATTAAATCCAACAAGAATAGCAGTTAATCCAACAAAACTATGTAATATTGCAATTAATTGGGGCATTTTAGTCATATCAATTTTTTTAGAAATACTAATTCCTATAATTGCTCCTAAAAAAATTGCCCCAAATACATAACCAATATTATTAATTGGTGATTTTAATATGGTTATTATAATAGCAATCAGCATACCATTAATAGCAAGTAAATTACCTCTTTGGGAGGTTTCTTTCTTTGAAAGACTTGCAATACTTAATATAAATAATATTGCTGATATAGTATATATAAATATTAATGACCTATCAAAAAACATTTATAAATTCTCCTAATTTTTACGAAACATTTGTAACATACGTTGAGTAATAGTTAATCCTCCAAAAATATTAATACTAGATAATAAAGTTCCTAAAGATGATAATATAATTATAGTAAAATAATTACTATTTATTTGTAATATAGAACCAATAATAATAATACCAGAAATTGCATTTGTAACAGACATTAATGGAGTATGTAATTTATGATCTACATTCCATACCACATAATATCCTATTATACAAGATAATAAAAAGATTATAAAATGAGGTATTATTTCATAAGGAATAAAATTTGTTATATAATAAATACAGAATAATCCTATAGTATATAAAAAATAATTACTTTTAAAAAAACATGTATTTTTTTTTATATTTACACTATTTTTATTTTTTTCGAAATTATTTTTTTCTTCTATATCATTTTTTGTTTTTTTTAATATAATTTTTGGGGCAGGCCAAATAATTTTTTTATCATAAATAATAGTCATATTTCTTATAATTTCATCTTCTAAATTAATAGAAATTTTACCTAAATTATTTTTAGATAATAAATTCATTAAATTAATAATATTAGTACTATATAATTGTGAAGCTTGTGGTGCTAATTTACTAGGTAAATTAGTACATCCTAATATTTTTATATTATTATTTGTAGTAATTATTTTATTTATTTCTGTTAATTCACAATTACCCCCATTTTCAATTGCAAGATCAAAGATAATACTACCTGGTTTCATTAATTTAATCATATCTTTAGTAATTAAAATAGGTGCTTTTTTGTTTAAAATTACTGCTGTTGTAATAATAATATCTGTTGTTTTTACAATATTAGTAAAATAATCTTTTTCTAATTGTAATTTTTTTTTAGATGAAAGAGTTTTATATTCATTATCATTATCTTCTTGTTGTTCTTTTAATTCTAAAAATTCAGCACCCATACTATGAATTTGTTCTTTTACTTCTTTCCTTTTATCAAAAGCGATTACTTTTGCTCCTAAACTTTTAGCAGTACCAATAGCCGATAATCCAGCTACCCCTGCTCCAATAACCATCACTTTGGCTGGTAATATTTTGCCTGCAGCAGTTATTTGTCCATTTGGAGTTCTTTGTAATAAATTTATAGATTCTATAATACTTCTATAACCAGATAAATTATTCATGGAACTTAATGCATCTAAAGATTGTGCTCTAGATATTCTGGGAACTGTGTCCATTGCAATAGTAGTTATATTTTTTTCTACTAAAATATTTAACAAAATACTATTTTTGTTTGGCCAAATAAAACTAATCAATATACTATTATTTTTTATAAGTTTAGTTTCTTCTATATCAAGAGGATGAATTTTTATTATTATATTAGATTCCCAAATTTTTTTATTTTCTACTATCTTTGCTCCTGCATTTATAAAATCTTGATTTTGAAAATAAGAAAGAATTCCAGCATCTTTTTCGACATATACTTTAAATCCTAATTTTATTAATTTTTTAATATTTAAAGGAGTCATAGCTATTCTTTTTTCTTTAAAATATTTTTCTTTAGGTATCCCGATTATCATATTTATTCCTTAAGTATAAAAAATTTATTTTTATATATAAAAACATATAGTATAAAAAATATTTATTTAAATTTAAAAATTATCATTTATTAATTTATTTTTCAAATATTTATTTTATATTAAATCCAGAATCTAAGTTTATTATTTCTCCCGTTATACCTAAAGATAAATCAGAAGCTAAAAAAGTGGCAACATTACCTATATGTTTTATAGTAATTTTTTCTGATAAAGGACTATTTTTTTTATATAATTTTATGATATTACTAATATTTTTTATTTGTGAAGATGCACTAGTTTTTAATGGAGCTGGTGAAATACCATTAATTCTAATATTTTTATTACCAATATTACATGCGATATAACGAATATTAGCCTCTAATGAGGATTTTGCTAATCCCATAATATTATAGTTATTGATGACAATTCTTGATCCTAAATAAGTTAATACAATAATTGAAGATTTTTCATTTAATATATTTATACTTTCTTTTACCATACCTAATAAACTATAAGAACTAATATCATGTGAAATTTGAAATGTTAAACGAGATGTATTTTTAATAAAATCTCCTTTTAAAGTATTATTAGGCGCAAATGCAATAGAATGTACAAAACCATCAAATTTATTCCATATTTGTGATATTTTAAAAAATAAATATTTAAGATCAGTATCTTTAGATACATCACACTTTATAAGTGGATTTTTTGTCATTTTCCCTGCTAGTTTTTTTATCTTTTCTTTATTTTTTTTATTTTGATATGTAAATATTAAATTTGCTTTATGTTTGTACATAGTACAAGCTATGCCATATGCAATCGAATATTTATTTAAAATCCCAGTAATTAATATTTTTTTTCCTAATAATAAATCCATAAAAATTTAATCCTAAAAAAACCACATTATATCAATAAATTTAATATATTTTAAAAAAAAATAAATATTTTTTTTAAAAAAAAAATCAAAAATTTGATATTTATCACTTTTTTGATTTGTTTCACTAGACAAATGTATTATTAATTGATGTACTTTTAAATGACACAAATTTGGTGTCTATTTTTATGTAAAGGTAATAATTGATGTCCAAGATTAAAGGTAACGTTAAGTGGTTTAATGAATCTAAAGGTTTTGGTTTCATTACTCCTGAAGATGGTAGTAAAGATGTTTTTGTACATTTTTCTGCAATTCAAAGTAGTGGTTTTAAAACACTAACCGAAGGCCAAAGAGTAGAATTTGAAATTACTAACGGAGCCAAAGGACCTTCTGCTGCTAATGTTGTTGCTCTTTAAATTTCCTTAGTCAGTAAGAAAAAGGTTTAATAAAATTGCCTCTGAAAAATTTATTTTTTATTAAAATTATTTAAAACATTTATTTATTTGAATTAATAAATAAAAAATTTTTTATTTTATTAATTATAAATAATTAAAAATAAAATTTTTAAATTTTATCAGAGGCATCTTTTATTTTAATAAACATAATTCTAAAAGAAAAATTTTTCAGCATTATATGAAGAACGTATAAATGGACCACATATTACTTTTTTAAAACCAATTTTTTCTGCTTCTTTTTTAATTTGATAAAATTCATTTAAATTAAGATATTTATAAACAGGTATATGATTTTTACTAGGTTGTAAATATTGACCTATGGTTAGGATATCGACTTTATTATATTTTAGATCTTTTATAGTATTAAATAATTCTTTTTTTGTTTCTCCTAATCCGACCATTAATCCTGATTTAGTCATAATATGAGGAAATAAGTTTTTAAACTTTTTTAATAATATTAAAGATTTTTGATATTTTCCGGCAGGACGTATTTTATAATATAAACGTTCTACTGTTTCTATATTATGATTAAAAACATCAGGCAATTCATAACTTAATATATTTAAAGCTTTTTCTATACAATTTTTAAAATCAGGAACTAAAATTTCAATTTTGATATTAGTATTTTTTTCTCGTATTTTTTTTATACAATTAATAAATTGATTTGCCCCTCCATCATGTAAATCATCACGATTTACAGAAGTAATAACAACATATTTTAATTTCATTTTAAAAATTATTTTAGCTAAGTTAGAAGCTTCATTTTCATCATATTTTATTTTTGGTCTACCATGAGTTACATCACAGTATGGACAATTTCTTGTACATATATTACCTAAAATCATAAAAGTTAATTGTCCTTTTCCAAAACATTCGATTAAATTAGGACAAGAAGCTTCTTCACATACTGAATATAATCCATTATTTTTTAAAATAGATTTAATTTTTTTTATTTTATTAATTTTTTTTACTGAAAATCTAATTTTAATCCAATTAGGTTTTTTTAAAATTTTTTGTTTCATATTATATAAATTATTTATTTTAAAAAATATATAATATTATTATAAAATAAAAATTTTAAAAAAAAAATAATTTAATTTATTTTAAATATTATTAATTAAGAATAAAAATTCTTTTATTAATAATTTTTTAATTGTCATTATTTTTATATATGGAATAAAATCTTTTACTTGTGTCATTTGTAATTTATATAATCCACAAGGATTAATATAATTAAAAGGTAATAAATCCATATTAATATTAAATGACATTCCATGTGAAGTAAATCCTTTTGAAATTTTTATCCCTATAGATGCTATTTTTTTATTATTTACATACACACCAGGCATATGATTAAAAGAATAATCAGGTTTTATTCCAAAGTATAATAATATATTAATAATTGTTTTTTCTAAAATAAAAATTAATGATTTAATTTTTATTTTTCTTTTTCTTAAATTAATTAAAATATATAAAATTTGTTGTCCTGGAGCATGATAAGTAATTTTCCCTCCTCTATCAGTATTAAAAATTGGTATTTTATGATTATAAAATAATATATCTTTTACTTTAGATAATTTTCCTTGAGTAAAAATAGGATTATGTTCAACTAACCATATTTCATCTAATGTATTATTAGATCTTATATAATTAAAATTATACATTTTTTTATAAGTTATATACCATGATTCTATACCTAAATCTCTTATAATAAAATTTTTTTTATACATTATTTTTTATATAAATGATATTATTATATTTTTATTGGTGTATCCATTTACTTAATAATAATCTTATATAATCTAATAAACGAATAAAAATATTACCTTTTGGTATATTTTCTAATGCAATTAATGGATAATGACCAACTATATGATTATGAATCATAAAGGTTAAATGACCTAATACCTGGTTTCTATAAATTGGAGCAAATATTTTATTATTTTTTACATGATATAAAATTTTTATTTTTTTTTCTTGATTTTTAAGTATTGTTAAAAAAACATTATTTTTAATTCCAATTCTAACATAACTCTGTTTACCATATAAAATTGGAATAGAAGCTATTTTTTGATATTTTTTTATTGGATTAATTGTACGAAATGTTTCAAAACCCCAATTTAATAGTTTTTTACTATTTTTTTTACGATATTGTTCAGTTTTATCTCCTAAAATAACAACAATCAATCTCATATTATTTTTTGTGGCTGAAGCAATTATATTATAACCAGCATTTTCAGTATGACCTGTTTTAATACCATCTACATTTAATGTTTTATCCCATAATAATAAATTACGATTTTTTTGAGAAATATTATTAAAAGTAAATTTTTTTTCTTTATATATATTATATTCATAAGGAAAATCGTGAATTAAAGATTTACCCATAATAGCCATATCTTTTGCTGATGTATATTGCCCATCTTCATCTAATCCATGTACATTTTTAAACAAAGTATTTTTTAATCCTATTTTTTGTGCATAAAAATTCATTAATCTAACAAAATTTTGTTGATTACCAGATATATATTCTGCTATAGCAACACATGCATCATTTCCTGATTGTAATATAATTCCTTTAATTAAATTTTTTACAGAAATATGATCTCCTATTTTTAAAAACATTAATGATGAACCATTAAATTCATTATTTCCTGCAGCCCAAGCATTTTTACTTACCGTAACCACATCATTTCGATGTACTCTATTTTTAGATAATGCTTTTCCTATTACATAACTAGTCATAATTTTTGCTAAACTAGCCGGTTTTTGAATATCGTTTGAATTTTTTTCAGTTAAAATAATACCTGTATTATAATCTATTAAAATATATGATTTAACATCAATCTCTGGTTGAGATATAATATTAAATATATTTTCATTTGCATATATAATTGTTGAGTATACTATAAATATAGTAGTAATTAATTTTAATACTTTATTAACAAATTTATTATTTTTTTTATATATTTTCATTATATTTATACTCACACATAATTATGTTTTTAAATTTTATTTAAATTATTAAAATATTATTTTATAGAATTTTTAAAAAAATGTAACTAATTTTTAGTAAAATACAATTTTTAACATATCTTAAGGTATATAAATATAAAATGATAAATTTAAAATTTAAAAAAAAATATAAATTTGCATTAGGTGTAGAATATAATGGTACTAATTATCATGGATGGCAAAAACAAAAAAAATATCATAAAAAAAAAACTATACAAGAATATTTAGAAAAAGTTATTTCTAAAATAGCTAATCATGATGTAATTATTTTTTGTGCAGGGAGAACTGATATAGGAGTACATAGTTTAGGCCAAGTTGTTCATTTTGAAACATATAGTTTTAGAAAAAAAAAATCATGGATTTTAGGGATAAATAGTCTTTTACCTAAAGATATAGTTATAAAATGGATAGTATCAGTAAAAAAAGAATTTCATGCTAGATTTAGCGCTCTATCTCGTAGATATTTTTATATTATTTATAATAATAAATATAGATCAGCAATATTTAATAATTTAAGTACTTTATCTAATCATAAATTAAATATTAAAAAAATAAAAAATGCAATGAAATATTTATTAGGAGAACATAATTTTTCTTCTTTTCAATCTGGAAAAAAAAAAAATGGATCTTCTTTTAGAAATATTCTAAATTGTGACATTAAAAAATATGGAAATTATATTATTTTAGATATAAAAGCAAATGCTTTTTTATATCATATGGTTAGAAATATTGTAGGAAGTTTAATAGAAATAGGTATTGGTAATCAAAACGAAGATTGGTTATTAGAATTAATTAAATCTGAAGATAGAACTAAAGCCGCAGTTACAGTAAAACCAAATGGTTTATTTTTAGCAGGAGTTGAATATCCAACACATTTTAGAATTCCAAATATAAAACATAATCTATTTTTTTTTAAAAAATTAATTTAATAAATTTTTTTTAAAAAAAAGATTTTGTTTTGAATAAATTGTATAATTTAGTTCATTTTTTACTATTTTAAATTATTTTAAAATTTTAAATAATTTAATACAAATAAAGAAATATATAAAAAATATGTTAATAATTGATTATTTATTTATATTAATATTGTTATTTTCCACGATATTTAGTTTTATTAGAGGATTTATAAAAGAAATATTAACAATATTTGTTTGGTTTATATCTTTTTATTTATCTAGAAAATATTATGATTATTTCCTGATTATAAAAGATTATACAATAATTAATTTTTATTTTAAAAAAATTTTTTTATTATTTATTTATTTTTTATTAACCATAATATCAGGAAATATAGTTAAAAAATTTTTAAATAAAAAAATTATATATTTTTATTATATAAATAATTTTAACAAAATATTAGGATTATTTTTTGGTATTTTAAAAGGATATTTAATAATTTTTATTTTATTATATTCATTAAAACATATTGATAAAAATTTATATAATTATTTTTTAAATAAAAAACAATCGTTTTTCTTTATTTATTTTAATAATATTTTACAAAAATATGAATATTTTTTATAAAAAACATAAATACCCAGAGCGGGAATTGAACCCGCATAGCAATATAAATGCCGAGGGATTTTAAGTCCCTTGTGTCTACCAATTCCACCATCTGGGCAAAATAAAAATAAATTATTTTATTTTATACAAGGCGCATCCCGGAATTGAACCGAAATAAAAGGATTTGCAATCCTCTGCATAACCATTCTGCCAATGCGCCATTTAAATATATAATATATTAAATTATTGATGATGTATATATTATATTTTTTATTATTAATAAATTTATCATATATCTTATATATAATTTTAAGATTTTTTTATATATAATAAAATATATTTATTAAAATATTTATTTAGGAAAATAAATGTCAAATAAATTGATACTTGTGATTAATTGCGGTAGTTCATCTTTAAAATTTTCAGTTATCAATGTTTTAGAAAAAAAAATTTTATTGTTTGGTTTAGCTGAAAATTTTAATACTAAACATTCTTATGTTAAATGGTATTTTAATAATATAAAAAAAAAAAAAATTTTTTATTCAAAAATTAATCATAAAATAATATTAAATTATATAATAAATATTATTTTAAAAAAAAATTTATTATATAATAATATATTAGCAGTAGGTCATCGGGTAGTACATGGAGGAGAAAAATTTATACAATCTGTAATTATTACAAAAAAAGTTTTAAAAGCAATAAAAAATGCATCAATTTTTGCTCCTTTACATAATCCTATTCAATTAATAGGTATTAAAGAAATAATTAAAATATTACCTCATTTAAAAAATAAACAAATTGCTGTTTTTGATACTTCTTTTCATCAAACAATTCCTGAAAAATCATATTTATATGCTTTACCAATAGAATTTTATGAAAAATATAAAATACGTCGTTATGGAGCACATGGTACTAGTCATAGATATGTTACCAAAATTGCTGCAAAAATATTAAATATTCCATTAAATAAATTAAATTGTATTTCATGCCATTTAGGTAATGGTTCATCTATTACTGCGATACAAAATGGTAAAAGTATTGATACTTCAATGGGATTAACTCCTTTAGAAGGGCTAGTTATGGGGACAAGATGTGGAGATATCGATCCTGCAATTATTTTTTACATGTTTAATATTTTAAATATTAAAATAGATGAAATTTATAATATTTTAACTAAAAAATCAGGCATGTTAGGGTTAACAACTATAACTAGTGATTTTAGATATATTGAAAATAATTATTTTAAAGATATTAAAATAAAAAGAGCTGCTGATATATTTATATATCGTTTAGCTAAATATATAGCTTCCTATAGTATTTTAATGAAAGAAAAAATAGATGCAATTATTTTTACAGGAGGTATTGGAGAAAATAGCGTATTAATTAGAGAAAAAACAATAGAAAAATTAAAAATTTTAAATATTTTTATCGATCATAAATTAAATAATGAAATAAAATTTGGTAAAACTGGACTTATAAATACTACTCATAGTATACCAATATTAATTATTCCTACAAATGAAGAATTAATGATAGCACAAGATACATTTAATATTATAATTAATAATAAATAATATAAAAAATTAATTAACATTAAAGGTGTATAATAATATGCTAAAAATAATTATGTCAATACCAATAAATATTGATATTCATTTTTTTACTAGTATAAATATAGGATTATTAAATTATTTTAATAATAAAAAATTAAGATGTAAATTTTTTAAACCTATTTCTCAAATAGAAAATTATAATTTTGATTACACTAATAATATTTTAAATCAATATAATAATCTTAATATAAAATCTATTAATTCATTAAAAATTAATGATATTAATTTATTAAATAATGACACTACATATAATAATATTATTGAAAATATAATTAAAAAATATTTTCAAAATATAAAAAATACAGATATTATCTTAATAGAAGGAATAATACCTTTTTATATTGAGCAAATATTATTTAAATTAAATTGTGATATAGCAAATATATTTGATGCAAAAATTATTTTTGTTACATCTATGTGTTCAAAAAATGAAACTTTAAAAAAAACAAAATCAATAATTGATATTATTTTTAAAAAAAATATATATGATTTAAAATCAAAATATATATTTTCTTTTGTTAAAGAAAAATTCACTAATCAAAATAGTAATCCTTTTTTTTATAATATAAATATATTTAAAAATTTCTTTTTAAAAAAAGAAAAAAATATTATAAATAATAATTTATTATCTTTTAATAAAGAAAAGATTATATGTATTCCATGGTTAAAAAATTTTATATTTGGAATAGATTTAAAAATTATATGCATATATTTAAATTGTAATTTACCTATTAATTTGAAATATAATAATATTAAATATATTATTTTTTTTAATAAGCAAATTTTTGTAAATAAAGAATTTTTTGTTAAGTCTTTAATTATTATATCTTTAAAAGATAATCAAAATATAAAAAAAATATATAATATTTTATCTAAAAATATTTTTTGTAAAGCTATATTATTTACAGATTTTATTAAAAAAGAATCTGATCTAATTATAAAAAAATTTTCTAAAATTATTAATAATAATATATATCTTATATACACAAAAAATAATTTTTATAAAATTTATTTAAAAATACAGAGTATTTATAAAAATAATTTCCCAACTAGTGATGATAAATTAATATTAAATATTATTAATTATATTAATTTATATATTCCCTCTAAAATTCTAAATAATAAAAAATATATAAATTATAAAATTTATAATTCCCCATTTATATTTAAATATAATTTAATTAATAAAGCTTGTAAATTTAAAAAAACAATATTATTACCGGAGGGTAATGAATTACGTACTCTTAAAGCAGCAGCAATATGCTCTAAAAAAAATATAGCTAAATGCATATTATTAGGTAATAAAAAAGAAATTATAAATATAGCTAAAATCAATAATATAGATTTAAATGATAATATGAATATTATTGATCCTAAATATATTAGAAATAATTATATAGAAAAATTAATGTATATCAGAAAAGATAAATTATTGAATGAAAATAATGCTATAAAATTATTAAAAGATAACATGTTTTTAGCTACTATGATGTTAAAAAATAATGAAGTAGATGGTATTGTTTCTGGAGCTAATGCAACAACTGCTAATACTATACGTCCTGCATTACAAATTATTAAAACTTTACCCGAATATTCTATAATTTCATCAATATTTATTATGTTATTACCTAAAAATATATTAATATTTAGTGATTGTGCAATTAATCCTAATCCTAATTATAAACAATTAGCTGAAATAGCAATACAATCAGCACAAACTAGTAAATTATTTAATATAAAACCTAAAATAGCAATGATTTCTTATTCAACTGGTAATTCTAGTACAGGTATTGAAGTTGAAAAAGTATATAAAGCAACTAAATTAGTACAAAATAAATTACCAAATTTAATAATAGATGGACCATTGCAATATGATGCAGCTGTTATAAAAAGTATTGGTAAATATAAAGCACCAAAATCTTTAGTTGCCGGGAAAGCGAATATTATTATTTTTCCTGATCTTAATACCGGTAATACTACTTATAAAGCAGTTCAAAGAACATCTAAAATAATTTCTATAGGTCCTATATTACAGGGGATAAAAAAACCAATTAACGATCTTTCAAGAGGTGCTTCAATTGAAGATATAATCTATACAATTGCAGTTACAGTTATCCAAGCTGGATCTAAAAAAAAATAAAATAATATTTTATTATATATTAATTATTTAAATAATATTTTTTTTTATAATTAAGATTATTATCAAATTCATAAATTATAGGAATACCAGTAGCAATATTTAAATTAATAATATCAGCATCATTAATATTTTCAATATATTTAATTAAAGCTCTTAATGAATTACCATGAGCAACAATAATAATTCGTTCTCCATTCATAATTTTAGATGATATACTATTTTTCCATATATATATTACTCTTTCTAAAGTTTTAGATAAACTTTCTGATAAAGGTAACTGATAATCTTCTAATTTAGAATATTTTTGATCAAATCTGGACCATCTAGGATCATTAATTGATAATGATGGTGGTTCAGAAATAAAACTACGACGCCATTTTTGTACTTTTTTTATACCAAATTTATTTGTAATTTCATCTTTATTCATTCCTTGTAATTTTCCATAATGTCTTTCATTTAATCTCCATGTTTTTTTAACAGGAATCCAAAGTTGATCTAATTCTTTTAAAGTTAACCATAAAGTATTTATTGCTCTTTTTAAAAAAGATGTATATGCATAATCAAATTTAAAATTATTTTTTTTTAATACTTTACCTGCTTGTATTGCTTCAATCTCTCCTTCTGGAGATAATTCTATATCATGCCATCCAGTAAATAAATTTTTTTTATTCCATTCACTTTGTCCATGACGTAATAATACTAATTTTGTATTGGACATAAATTTTTCCTTATATTAATAAATTTTTTATATTAAATATCAAAAGAAGAACCACAATTACATGTATTTTTCATATATGGATTTTTAATAATAAATTTAGATTCTTCAATACTTTCAATATAATCAATAATACTTCCTGATAAATATTGCATACTTATTTTATCTATTACAATATTAATATCTGATAAATTTATTACAATATCATTTTTTTTTATTTTTTTATCTAAAATAAAGTCATATTTAAACCCACTACATCCTCCACCTAAAATAAATATTCTAAAATTTATATTTTTATTGTATAATTTTTTGATTTTTTTTAATGCTCTTTTTGTTAAAGTAATAGGCACAGGTACATTCATTAAATGAATATTCATTATTTTAGTATTTAATTAATATTAATAATAGTTAAAGAAGATTTATAATCTTATTATATATTCTAGATTTATAACGAGATGCTTTATTTTTATGAATTAACTTTTTTTGTACTTGTTTATCAATAACAGATTGCATCTTTTGAAAATTTTTTTTTGATAATTCAATATTTTTATCAGAAATAGCATTTTTAACTTTTTTAATAAAAGTACGTAACATAGAACGATAATTAATATTATGTTTTCTTTTTTCTTCTGATTTTAAAGCTCTTTTTTTAGATGATTTTATATTTGCCATATAAAAATTCCTTCTAATTATATTAATAATTTTTATTTTTTTATAAAAATTAAATATTTACATGAAATACTATTATATATAATATCTATATATAAATAAAATAAAATTTATACTTATTAATTTTATTAAATTAAAAATAAATTAAAGATAATTAGTATGAAAAATAAATTTAATTTAAATTTACCAAAAACAAAATTTCCAATGAAAGCATGTTTAACAAAAAATGAATTAACTATATTAGAACAATGGGAAAAAGATAATTTATATAAAAAAATATCAAATACTAAAAAAAATAGAAAAAAATTTATTTTACATGATGGGCCACCATATGCTAATGGTAATATTCATATTGGTCATGCTTTTAATAAAATTTTAAAAGATATTATTATAAAATTTAAAAATATGGATGGATATTATACATCATTTATCCCTGGATGGGATTGTCATGGGTTACCTATAGAACAAAAAGTAGAAGAAATTTTAAAAAAAAAAAATAAAAAAATTTCTAAAAAACAATTTAGAATTGAATGTAGAAAATATGCGTTTGAACAAATTAAAAAACAAAAAAAAGATTTTATGAGGTTAGGAATATGTGCTGATTGGTTAAATCCTTATTTAACAATGAATTTTAAAACAGAAGCAAATATTGTTCGTACTTTAGGGGAAATCATTAAAAATAATTATATATATAAAGGAGAAAAACCAGTACATTGGTGTACAAAATGTTTTTCTTCTCTAGCAGGAGCTGAAGTTGATTATGTTAAAAAAAAAACATTAACATGTTATGTTATGTTTAATATAATTAACACTAATTTTTTTAAAAAAAATTTAAATATAAAAATAAAAAATTATAATATTTCCTTTTTAATATGGACTACTACTCCATGGACTATACCTGCAAATAGAGCAATTGTTTTACATCCAGAAATATATTATCAATTAATTAAAATTGATAAAAATATTATTATCATAGCTAAGAATTTAGTTAATGTTATTATGAATAAAAAAAAAATTAGAGAATGGAAAATTTTATTAGAAATAAAAGGTAAATTTTTTAAAAATATTTTAATAAAAAATCCAATTAATAATAATATTTCATCTCTTATTATAGATAATTATGTTTCTGAAAAATCAGGTACTGGTATTGTCCATATGGCACCTAATCATGGATTAGATGATTATAATATATGTAATAAACATAAAATAACATGTTTAAAAAATATTATAGATAAAAAAGGATTTTTTAAAAATGGAATACATCCTAAGTTAAATAAAATTAATATTTTTTCTTCTGAAAAAATAATTACTCAAATCTTAATAGAACAAAATACATTATTTTTAATAGATAATTATATTCATAATTATCCATATTGTTGGCGTCATAAAATACCAATTATATATAGATCTACTCCACAATGGTTTATTAGTATAGATAAACAAAATCTTAGAAAATCAGCAAAAAAATTAATAAAGAAAGTAGAATGGATACCTAGTTGGGGTTATGAAAGAATGAATTTAATGTTAGATAAAAGACCTGATTGGTGTATTTCTAGACAAAGAATATGGGGCATTCCTATTCCTTTATTTATTAATAAGAAAACACAAAAAATACATATTAATTCTCTAAAATTTATTAAAAAAATAGCTTCTATGATTGAAAAAAATGGTATTCAAGCATGGTGGGATTTAGATATTAAAGAATTTTTAGGGGAAGATGCTTGCTTATATGATAAAGTAATAGATGTATTAGATGTTTGGTTTGATTCTGGATCAACTTATCGTTCTATTATTAAACAAATTGAAGAATTTAAAAATAATAAAATTGATATATATTTAGAAGGAAATGATCAATATCGAGGATGGTTTATTTCTTCATTAATTATTTCAACAGCTATAGATAATAATATTCCATATAAAACAGTAATAAGTCATGGATTTACTGTTGATAATCATGGTAAAAAAATGTCTAAATCTTTAGGAAATATTATTAAACCTCAAAATATAGTAAATACATTAGGTAGTGATATTTTAAGATTATGGGTTGCTTCTACAGATTATACTAATGAAATAAATATATCTTCAAATATTTTACAAAGAATTACAGAAACCTATAGACGTATTCGTAATACAGTTAGATTTTTATTATCTAATTTAGATCAGTTTATACCAGAAAAAAATATAATACAAGAAAAAAATATGTTAGTACTAGATAAATGGATTATACATAAAACAAAAATTACACAAGATAAAATTATAAAATACTATAATATTTATAATATAAAAAATGTAATAAAGGAAATAATGCAATTTTGTTCTATAGATTTAGGATCTATTTATTTTGATATTATTAAAGATAGACAGTATACATTTAAAAGATATAGTATAGAAAGACTAAGTTGTCAAACATCTTTATATATGATTCTTGAATCTTTAGTAAGATGGATAGCTCCAATCTTATCTTTTACAGCTCATGAAATTTGGAATTATATTCCAGGGAAAAGATCTAAATATGTTTTTACAGCAGAATGGTATTCGAAATTATTTTATTTATCATCAAGTAATAAAATGAATTATGAATATTGGAAGGATATTTTTATTTTTAAAGATGAAATAAATAAAATAATTGAATATGCAAGAAAAAGAAAAATTATAGGTAGTTCTCTAGAAGCAAATATTACTGTTTTTGTAAATAAAAATATTTATAAAAAATTAATAATGTTAGGTACAGAATTACGTTTCTTATTATTAGTATCTCATATTTCTTTTTATTATGAAGAAAAAACATCTATAAATAAATTAATAAAAAGTTTTAAAATTAAAAAATCAAAATATTATAAATGCCAACGTTGTTGGTATTATTCAAAAAATATAATTAATAATATTTGTAATCGCTGTCAATTAAATACCATAGGTAATGGTGAAAAACGTTTATTTATTTAAAAATTTTAATGAAAAGAAAAGAAATGAAAATAATAAATATTTATATTTTATTATTTATAATAATAGATTTTTTTTGTAAAAATTTAATTATAAAAAAAATAAAATTGTATGAATATTATCATATTTATTCTTATTTAAATTTTATTTATTTACAAAATTATGGAATAATTTTTGGTTTTTTTAAAAAATATAAAAATATTATTTTTTTTTTAATATAGTAAGTATTATTATACTAATATTTTTTTTAAAAAAAAATAAAAATAAACAAATATCTTATAATCTTATATTAGGTGGAATATTAGGTAATTTTATTAATAGAATTAAATATGGTTTTGTAATAGATTTCATAGATATACATATATTTAATTATCATTTTCCAGTTTTTAATATTGCAGATATTTTCATTTGTATTGGAATAATTTTTATTCTAAAAGATATTTTTTTAAATATTAAATAATATATAGGTTTTTTTATGAAAAATAATAAAATTAATTTAGCAATAGCAGGTGTCAACGGACGTATGGGTAAAAGCATTTTAAAAATATTAAATACAAGTAAAATAAATAATCTTACATTAAATGGAGTTACAGAACATAAACTATCTTTAAAAAAAGAAAATAAAATATTATATAAATCCAATTTTTTAAATATTAAATCTAATTTAATTGATATTAAAAACCAATTTGACATTTTAATAGATTTTACAAATCCAAAAACAACATTAGAAAATATTAATTTTTGTAAAAAATATAAAAAAAAAATTGTTATTGGCACTACCGGTTTTACTGAACAACAAAAATTAATAATAAAAAAAATATCAAAAGATATAGCTGTTATTTTATCTTCTAATTTTAGCCAAGGTATTAATTTTTTATTAAAAATAATAGAAAATTTTACTAAAATTTTATGTAAAAATAAAGAAATAAATAATTTAGATATAGATATAATAGAAAAACATCATAAAAACAAAAAAGATTCCCCATCAGGAACAGCATTATCATTAAAAGATATGATTATTTATAATTATAAAAAATTTAATATTGTTAAAAAAGTAACATGTCATTCTATTAGAGCAGCTGATTTATATGGAGAACATAATATTTTATTTTCTTTTATTGGAGAACAAATAGAATTAATTCATAAAGCATCAAACAGAATTCCTTTTGCAAAAGGTGCTATTAATGCTGCTATTTGGCTTAGTAATAAAAAAACAGGAATATATAATATGCATGATGTGTTAGGAATATAATATTTAATTATTAGTGAATTTTCTATTTAGGTAAAAATATTTATATTTACATAAATATTTACATATAAATAATTATATAAATAAAAAATCTATATGAAATATTTTAGTATTTTTATATGGATGATATTGAATATCAATAATTTTTACTTTATATATTTTTTTTTTTCCATCTATTAATTGAATTTTTTTTTTAAAAAAATTTTTAAAATTAATATTAATTATATCTTCATTATTTATTATGATAGGTATTTCTTTTTTATTTTTACCATAAATAATAGCTGGAAATTTATTATTAATTCGTAAACGTCTACTAAATTTTTTTCCTACTTCTATTCTTTTTAAAAATTTTATATTCTTCATATTTTATTCCTTTTTTTGATTTTATTAAAATAATTTTTTTGCAGTATCCCATAAATCTTTTTTAAAAATTTTTTTCATATTTAAAATAGCATCAATAATATCATGATGAACCATTTTATCATTTTTAATACCTATACATCTACCTCCATATCCTTTATATAATAATTCAACTGCAAATGATCCCATACGAGAACCTAAAATACGATCATATGCAACAGGAGATCCTCCCCTTTGGATATATCCTAAAACTGTAGTTCTAGTTTCACGTTTAATTTTTTTTTGGATAAAATCTGCTAGTTTATTAATATCACAAATAAATTCTGTAATCAATACTATGGCATGTTTTTTCCCTTTTTCTATTCCTATTTGTATTTCTTTTACTAAATCTTCTTTATTATAATTAATTTCTGGTAAAACAATAAATTCACAACCTCCAGCAATAGCTGCAGATAAAGTTAAATCTCCACAATGTCTACCCATAATTTCAACAATAGATATTCTTTGATGAGAAGTAGAAGTGTCTCTTAATTTATCGATAGCTTGAACAATTGTTTCTAATGCAGTAGAATATCCTATGCTATAATCAGTACCTGCAACATCATTATCAATTGTTCCTGGAATACCTATACATGGGAATCCCATTTCTGTTAATAATTTAGCACCCATATATGTTCCATCTCCTCCTATTACAACTAATGCATTAATACCATTTTTTTTCATATTATTTATAGCAATAGAACGTATCTTTTTATTTTTAAATTGAATAAAACGAGCAGATCCTAAAAAAGTACCCCCTTTATTAATAATATCAGATACACTATATCTATTTAATTTTATAATATGATTATTATATAATCCTAAATAACCATTATATATTCCAAAAACTTCAATATTATATCCTAATGCTGTTCGAACAACCCCTCTAATAGCAGCATTCATTCCTGGAGCATCTCCCCCACTTGTAAGAACACCAATTTTTTGAATCATATGATACCTCAAAATATATAATATTTTATTAATAAAATTAATTTTTAAAAAAACCTTTATATTTTTCAGAAACAATAGAATATGGATCTTGATGTATAATTATATCTGAATAAGGAAATTTTTTATGTAAAGCATTTTCTATTTTTTTTGCAATTGAATGTGATGCTAATAAAGGTAAATTATCTTCTAATACTAAATGAAGTTGTATAAAACGAGTAGGTCCTGATTGTCTTGTTTTTAATTGATGTGCTCCTTTTACTTTTGGCCAAGAAGTAATTAAATCTATTATAATTTTTTTTTCATGTTCTGGTAAAGATCTATCTAATAGAGATTGTATTGCTTTATAACCTACTTTAAAAGCATTATAAAAAATAAATATACTTATAATTAATGCTATAAAAGAATCTGCTTGTTTTATATTAAAAAAGTTTAAAATTAACGCTATTAAAATTGCACTATTAATTAAAATATCAGATTCATAATGAATCATATCAGCATGAGTAGCTTGACTATTTGTTTTCGCAATTACTTTTTTTTGAAAAATTACTAATATTAAAGTTAAAAAAAATGAAATTATAATAACAATTATCCCAATAATTGGATAATATAATTTTGTAGGATGAGATATGTATTTTAAACTATTTAAAAATAAAAATATTGCTGTAATACAAATAAATATGCTTTGTGTTAAAGCAGATAATGATTCAGCTTTACCATGTCCAAAAGTATGTTCTAAATCAGCAGGTTGTAATGAATAATATATGATTAATAAATTAGTTGATGAAGATGTAATATCAACTAAAGAATCTACACAAGCAGCTAACATACTGATAGATTTAGTTTGCCACCAAGCTAATAATTTTAATATTAATAATGTAAAAGATAATAAAATTGCTAAATTTGTAGCCTTTATTATTAATTTATTATATTCATTTTTTTCTTTTTTAAAAAAATTTTTTTTAGATATATTATTCATATTTATATTTAGTCCATATTAAAATTTTTATAGATTATTAAATTTTTATTTTAAAAATAATAAATTATTTTAACATTAATTTTTATTCTATTAAAAATATGTTAAATTTTAATTTATATTTTATTCAAAATAATAAATATTATTATAAAATAATAAAATTAAATAAATTTAAAAAAATGAAAGAATTTAATGAAAAAACATTTCAAGGAATGATTTTTATTTTACAAAATTATTGGGCAAAACAAGGTTGTAGTATAATTCAAGCTATTGATACTGAAGTCGGAGCTGCAACATCACATCCAATGACATGTTTATATGCAATAGGTAAAAAACCAATTAAACTAGCATATATACAATTATCAAGAAGACCATCTGATGGGAGATATGGAAAAAACTCTAATAGATTACAACAATATTATCAGTTTCAAGTAATAATGAAACCACCTCCTCATAATATTCAAGATTTATATTTAAAATCTTTAGAAAAATTAAAAATAGATTTAAAAAATAATAATCTTTGTTTTATTGATGATAATTGGGAAAACCCTACATTAGGGGCTTATGGAATTGGATGGGAAATATGGTTAAATGGGATAGAAATAACTCAGTTTACATATTTCCAACAAATGGGTGGTATAATATGTAAACCAATTACAGGAGAAATTACTTATGGTTTAGAAAGATTAGCAATGCATATACAAAATGTAAAAAATATATTTGATCTAATATGGAATAAAAATAAAGATAGTTGTATTACTTATAAAGATTTTTTTTATAAAAATGAAAAAGAACAGTCTATTTATAATTTTGAATATACAAATATTAATTTTATTATATCTTGTTTTCATAATTATGAAAAAGAAATTAGTTATTTATTAAATTTAAAAAAACCATTAATTTTTCCTGCATATGAAAAACTTTTAAAAGCATCTCATTGTTTTAATTTATTAGAAGCACGTAGATTTTTATCACATACTGAAAGACAAAGATATGTTTTAAAATTACGTAATATGACAAAATTAATTGTTATAAAATATTATAATTATATAAAATAACAAAATTATTAATTAGGTGATATAATTTTATGTGTAATAATATATTATTATTAGAAATTGGTATAGAAGAAATACCTTCAAATTATTTATTAAAAATATCTCAAATAATTTTAAAAAATTTCAAAAATGAATTAAAAAAAAATCATTTTGAATATAAAATAATAAAATGTTTTTTTACTTCTAGACGTATTGCATTACAAATATATTTTATAAATATAATACAATCTAATTATTTTTTTAATATTAAAGGACCTTTTATTTCTAATGAAAAAAATATTTTTGAAAATAAAATAATTCAACATTGGATAAAAAAATATAAGATTAAAGATATTAAAAATATTTTTTATAAAAATAAATATATTTTTTATAAAAAAATTATAAAAGGATTACATATTAAACATTTATTATCAAATATAATAATAAATTCTTTAAAAAATATTATTTCTATTCCTAATTTTATGTTTTGGGATGAAAATATTTTTAAATTTATTAGGCCAATAAGAAATATTATACTAGTTTTAGGAAAAAAAAATATTAAAAAAAAAATATTAAATCTTACGTCAAATAATATTATTAAAGGACATAGGTTTATGTGTCAAAAAAAAATAATTTTAAAAAATTCAAAAAAATATGAAGAATTATTATTTGAAAAAGGTAAAATAATTGTTGATTTCTTTAAAAGAAAAAATATTATTTTTGATAAAATTAAAAAAATAGCAGATAAATTCCATGCTATTATTAAAATAGATAACATTTTTTTAGAAGAATTATCTGCTATGGTTGAATGGCCTGTAGTATTAATAGGAAAATTTGATAAAAAATTTTTAAAACTTCCATCAGAAATATTATCATATGTAATGATTAAATATCAAAAATATATCCCTTTATATGATAAAAAAAATAATTTATTATCTAATTTTCTTATATTAATAAATATTGAAACAACTAATAATGAAAGAATCATTAATAATAATGAACAGATAATTAAATCAAGATTTAAAGATATTCAATTTTTTTTTAAAAATGATTTAAAAATAAAATTTGAACAATATTTAAGTAAATTAAAAAATATTATTTTCCAAAAAAATTTAGGTAATTTATTTGAAAAAACTATAAGAATAGAAAAAATATCTCAATATATAGCAAAAAAAATTATTAATAATATTAATATTATAGATTGTATTAGAGCAAGTAAATTATCTAAATGTGATTTAGCAACACAAATGGTTTATGAATTTCCCGATTTACAAGGAATTATTGGTATGTATTATGCACAATATAATCAAGAAAATAAAAATGTAGCACAAGCGATAAAAGAACAATATCAATATAAAAAAAATAATTTTATACCTAAAAATATGGTTTCCTGTGTTTTATTTATTTCAGATAAAATAGATACTATAGTAGGAATGTTTAGTATATCATTAATCCCAACAGGAGATAAAGACCCATTTTCTTTAAAATATATAACATTAATTATAATACGTATTATTATGGAAAAAAAAATAAAAATTAATTTAATTGAATTAATAAATTTTAGTCTTTTTTTATATAAAAAAAATCTTATTGAGAAAAAAAAAATATTAAAACAAATATTATTTTTTATAAAAAAAATATGTAAAAATTGGTATATATCATTAGGATACAAAAAAAATATTATTAATTCTATTTTAGATAATAAAATAAATGATTTATTAATTTTAGATTATAAAATTAAAGCATTAAATTTATTTATTAAAAATGAAAAAAAACAAAGTAATTTTTTAATTTTTACTTATAAAAGAATAAATAATATTTTATTAAAAAATAAAGAATATATAAATAAAAATAACCAAATTAATACTTATCTTTTAAAAGATAAAGAAGAAATTATTTTATTTAGACATATTATTAAATTATCTAAAATATTAAAATTAAAAATTAAAAATAATGAATATTATACAATATTATTAATATTATCTGAGTTATATTATCCTGTTAATAATTTTTTTAAAAAAGTAACAATTAATCATACAGATAATAAATTTAAAAAAAATAGAGTTTTAATTTTATATTATATAAAAGAATATTTATTAACAGTAACTAATATTAGTCATTTATATTAATTTTAATTTTTTTAATGTATTTTCTATAATTTTTTGATTATATTCTGTAAGTGGAGTCATAGGAAGTCTCATTTTATCATTTTTAATTAATCCTAATCTTTTTACTGCCCATTTAATGGGTATTGGATTAGATTCAAGAAATAATTGATTATGTAATATAATTAATTCTTTATTAATTTTTTTTGCTTTATTAATTTTTTTTTCTTTTATATAATTACAAAATTTACTCATTTTTGATGCAACAATATTTGCTGTAACAGATATAATACCATCACCACCCAACAACATAAATTCAAAAGCAGTTTTATCATCTCCACTAATTAAAAAAAAATTATTTTTTATTAAATTTTTAATTTTATTTACACGAGATAAATCTCCAGTAGCTTCTTTTATACCTACTATATTACTAATTTTTGATAATTTATAAATTGTTTTTGGTAATAAATCACATCCTGTTCTTGAAGGAACATTATATAGTATTTGGGGTAATTTAGTATTATTTGCAATTTCTTTAAAATGTTGATATAAACCTTCCTGTGTAGGACGATTATAATAGGGAGTAATATTTAAACAACCTATAATTCCTGAATTTTCAAGGATAGATATCATTTTAATACTTTTAGATGTAGAATTAAATCCTGTTCCAGCTATAATAGGTATTTTTTTTTCTGAAAAATCTAATGCATACATTATAACATCTATATGTTCATTATATGTTAATGTAGCCGCTTCTCCTGTTGTCCCCATAATAACAATTGCTTTTGTACCACTATTAATATGATATTTAATAAGTCTTTGTAAACTTTCTTTACAAAGATTACCTTTAATATCCATTGGAGTTATAAGTGCTACAATACTTCCGGTAAACATTAAATTATAATCCATATTAATTAATATTAATTAATAAATAATAACAAAATTAAAGTAAATAAACAAATTATTATAATTTTAATCACTTAATTAAAATTTTAAAAAAAAATAAAACTATTTTTTTATTTTATTTAATTTTTGTAAAAAATTATCTATTTTTTTTTTTACATCTAAAATAGATAATGTATTATTAATTTTTTTATAAATAATCTTATTTTTTATATAATCTTTATTATAATATTCAATTAATGGTTTAGTTTGTATAAAATATTCTTTTAACCGATTTCTTATTGTTATTAAATTATCATCTGTTCTCGTTATCAATTTTTCACCTGTTATATCATCTTTATTTTTTATTTTTGGAGGATTAAAAATTACATGATAAGTTCTACCTGAAGGTAGATGTATTCTCCTACCTATAATTCTTTTAATAATTTCATTAATTGGGATATAAAATTCTAAAATTATATTTATTTTTATATTTTCTTTTTTTAGAATATTAGCTTGTAAAATATTTCTAGGATATCCATCTAATAAAAAACCTTGTTTACAATCAATATTGTATAACCTATTTTTAATAATTTTTATTATGATATCATCAGGAACCATAATACCTTTCTTAATAAATTTTTTTATTTTTTTAGTTAAAAAAGTATATTTATTATTTAATATATAATTTCTTAACATATTTCCTATAGAAATATTAGGTAAATTATATTTTTCAGATATAAATCTAGCATACGTTCCTTTACCTACTCCAGGAGGACCTAATAATATTATACGCATTTAATAATATGCTCATTTTAAAAAAATTCAAAATATGTTTTTTCAAAAATATTAATTTCTTTAGAATATTTTTTTGTTATATCTATTTGATCTAAATCATTTGTAATAAAATTAATTATATCATTACTCATTTTAAAATTAAAAGATACATTATTAATTGTAATTTTTTTATAAAATAAATCTATATAGCAAAAAATACCAGGATATTTTTTTATTATAAAAAATAATTGATCAATTATTTTTTTATTTAAAATAATTAATATTAATTTATTATTAATTGCATTATTATAAAATATATCTGCATAACTAGACGCAATAATAGTATGAAAACCAAAATCTAATAACGACCAGGGAGCATGTTCTCTAGAAGAACCACACCCAAAATTATCTCTAGTTAATAAAATTTTTGAATTTTTGAATTTTTTTTTATTTAGAATAAAATTAGGATTAATTATTTTACTTTTATTATCTAAATATCGCCAATCATTAAATAAATATTTTCCAAATCCTTTTTTATTATTTTTTTGTAAAAATTGTTTTGGTATAATAACATCTGTATCAATGTTTGATATATTTAAAGGAACTATAATACCATTATACTGTAATTTATTATTCATAAATATTTCTTATTTTATTATAAATTAATATTAGTAAAATAACCATATATAGCTGTAATTGCTGCTATAATAGGACTAACTAAATGAGTTCTACTATTACGTCCTTGACGACCTTCAAAATTTCTATTACTAGTAGAAGCGCATCTTTCTCCAGGTTTTAATTTATCATTATTCATTGCTAAACACATAGAACATCCTGAATAACGCCATTCAAAACCAGCATTTTTAAAAATTTTATCTAATCCTTCTTTTTCTGCTTGTTTTTTTACCATATTAGATCCTGGAACAACTAGAGCAGTAATATGAGGAGCAATTTTCCTACCTACAACTATTTTTGCTGCAGACCTTAAATCTTCAATTCTAGAATTTGTACAAGAACCAATAAATACTTTATTAATTTTTAAATTAATTAATTTAGTTCCTTCATGTAAATCCATATATTTTAAAGCTTTTATAGCTAATTTTTTTTTATTTTTATTCATGTAAGATTTTATTAATGGGATAGATTCATTAATACCGATTATTTGTTCGGGATTAGTACCCCAAGAAATTTGAGGAGTTAATTTTGTAATATTTATATCTATAATTTTATCAAATTTAGCATTATAATCACTGTATAATGTTTTCCAATATTTTAAAGCTTTTCCCCATAACCCATCTTTGGGAGTAAATTTTTTATTTTTTAAATATGATAAAGTTGTATTATCAGGTGCAATTAATCCTGCCTTAGCCCCCATTTCAATAGACATATTACAAATTGTCATTCTAGATTCCATACTTAATTTTTTTATAACATTACCATTAAATTCAATAATATATCCATTACCACCACTAATACCAATTTTTCTAATTATTGATAAGATAATATCTTTTGCAGTAATGTTTTTAGATATATTACCAGTAATATTTATTAACATATTTTTAAAGCGATTTTGTTTTAAAGTTTGAGTTGCTAAAACATGTTCTACTTCTGAAGTACCAATACCAAAAGATAATGCACCAAATGCTCCATGAGTAGAAGTATGTGAATCACCACATACAATAATCATGCCAGGTAATGTAATTCCTTGTTCTGGACCTATAACATGCACAATCCCTTGTAAGGGATGATAAATATCATATAATTTGATATTAAAATCATTGCAATTTTTTATAAGGGTTTCCATTTGTTTTTTAGCTATATAACCAGATGCCCCTATATCCTTTATTTTAGTAGATACATTATGATCCATAGTTGCAAAAGTTTTATTTGATCTATAGACTTTTCTATTTTTATTTCTTAATCCTTGAAAGGCTTGAGGTGAAGTAACTTCATGAATAAAATGTCTATCAATGTATAATAAATTAGTATTATTTTTTAAATTACAAATAATATGTTTATCATATATTTTTTCATATAATGTTTTTCCCATATATTTATACCTATTTATATTAAATAATAGTTTCCATAATTAATGTTCCCATATCATCAGTTGTAATTATTTTTTCATTTATACTATCAGTAAATAAATCTTTTGTTCTATAACCCATGTTTAATATTTTTTTAATAGCATTTTTAATTTTTTGAGATATATTTTTTTCTTTTAAAGAATATTCAATTAACATTGCTAATGATAATATTTGTGCTATAGGATTAGCTATATTTTTACCAGCAATACTAGGAGCAGAACCTCCTGATGGTTCATATAAACCAAAATAATTTTGATTAAAACTAGCTGAAGGTAAATTACCTACTGATCCAGAAATCATAGCACATTGATCAGATATAATATCACCAAATAAATTTGGACATAATATGACATCAAATTGTGAAGGATTTTTCATTAATTGCATTACAGCATTATCAATATACATATGTTCTAATTTTACTGATATATATTGTTTTGATATATCTGTTAAAACTTCACGCCATAGTATTGATGTATTTAAAACATTTGCTTTATCAATAGAACATATTTTTTTTTTTCTTTTTAAAGCTATATTAAAAGCTATATGTGCAATTCTTTCTATTTCAAATCTTGAATATATTTCAGTATCAAATGCATATTCATCTATACCTTTACCTTTTCGACCATTAGGTAAACCAAAATATATACCTCCTGTTAATTCTCTAATACAAACAATATCAAAACCTTTATATAAAATTTTTTCTTTTAAAGGACTTAAAATACCTAAATCTTTATAAAAGAAAGTAGGACGTATATTTGCAAATAAATTAAAATGTTTTCTTAGTTTTAATAATGAACCTTTTTCTGGTCTTTTATTTAAAGGTAAATAATCCCATTCAGGACCTCCAACAGATCCAAATAATATTGCATTAGATTTTTCACAACCATATAATGTTTTTTTAGGTAATGGATTACCATATATATTTATGGCTGCTCCACCGACAATATAGGTATCAATAACTATTTTTTTAGTTATATATTTTTCTATTTTTTCTAATACTTTTATTGCTTGTTTCATAATTTCTGGACCTATACCATCTCCAGGTAAAATAGCTATTTTAAATATATCTGACATTACTATTCCTTAAAATTTTAAAATTTATGAATTTTTATTATATTTTTTTGTACTTGATCAGATCTCCAAATATTATTAAGACAATCAATAATAGAAATAATTGAAGCTTTTATAATATCTTTAGATAAACCAATACCGTGAAAAATTTTTTTTTTATATTTTATTTTAATAATAACTTGTCCAATTGATTTTTGAGTACGACTTTTATTTGTTAAAATATATTGAATAAATTTTATATTATAATTTGTTATTCTAATTATTGTTTTATATATCGCATCAACTGGTCCTAACCCTGTTGCTGCTTCTAATTTTATTAATTCTCCACATTTTAATTTTATAGTTGCAATAGATAAATTAGAATTTGATTGCACATTAAAATATATTAATGAATAATATTCTGTATTATTTTCTATATTACTATTAAAAGCTAATGATTCTAAATCATAATTAAAAATTTGTCCTTTTTTATCAGCTAATTTAATAAATTTATTATATAATTTATTAATATTATATGTATTTTTTTTATATCCCATTAAATTCATATGATATTTAACTGCAGCTCTTCCTGATTTAGAAGTAAGATTAATTTTTGTTTTATTAAATCCTATATTTTCCGGATCTAATATTTCATAAGTTTTTTTATTTTTTATCATTCCATCTTGATGGATACCAGAAGAATGTGAAAAAGCATTATTTCCTACAATAGCTTTATGTATGGCTAATGGTATATTACAAATATTACTTACTATTTTACTTGTATGATATATTTTTTGATAATTTATATTAGTATAAAAATTCATATTTTTTTTTCTGGTATATAAAGCCATAATTACTTCTTCTAAAGCACAATTCCCAGCTCTTTCTCCTATACCATTAATAGTTCCTTCTATTTGTCTTGCTCCTGCATTTATTGCTGTAATAGCATTACCTACAGCCATTCCTAAATCATTATGTGTATGAACTGAAATAATACATTTATCTATATTATCTACTTTTCTCTTTAAATAAGAAATTATATTATAATATTCTTGAGGAAATGTATAACCTACAGTATCTGGTATATTAATAGTTGTTGCTCCTGCATTAATAGCTGTTTGTACAACTAGACATAAATCATTAATAGGGGTTCTACTCGCATCTTCGCAAGAAAATTCAATATCATCAGTATATTTACGAGCATATTTTATCATAAATGATATTTTTTCTATTACTTTATTTAAAGTAGTTTTTAATTTTGTAAAAATATGTATAGGAGAAGTTGCTAAAAAAATATGAATTCTAAAATTATCAGATTTTTTTAATGATTTATAAACCATATCTATATCTTTTTCTTTACACCTAGCTAATCCACATAATTTACTATTTTTTATAATATATGATATTTTTTTTGCAGTTTGATAATCAGTAGGAGAAGAAATTGGAAATCCAACTTCAATAATATCAATACCCATTTCTTCTAAAGATAATGCTATTTCTATTTTTTCTTTAGTATTTAAATTAGATTTTAGTGATTGTTCTCCATCACGTAATGTAGTATCAAAAATAATAATTTTTTTTTTCATATCAATGTTATCTCTTAAAACAAAATTTATTAAGTATATTTATTATACTTTTCTTATATTAAAATCATTTAAATAATTAAATAATTAGAAATATTATATTTTATAGATATATAATATATTAATTATAATAATTTATATTTATAATATATTTAAATAAAAAATTAATTTTTGTAAATTTTTATTTAATTTAATTAATTTTTATTATATTAAATGATAATAATTAATATTAAAATTATAAATTGTTGAAAAATTATATTTTTTAAGGATATTATGTATTCAATAGATAAATTTTATATGATGTATGCAATTAAATTAGCTAAATTAGGTATTTTTACTACAACTCCTAATCCAAATGTAGGATGTATTATTGTAAATAATAAAAAAATTGTTGGTCAAGGATATCATTTTAAAACAGGAGAAGATCATGCAGAAATTAACGCATTAAAAATAGCAGGTAAATATGCTAAAGGAGCAACAGTTTATGTTACACTAGAACCTTGTAATTATACAAATTTAACACCTTCTTGTTGTCAAGCATTAGTTGATGCTAAAATAAAAAGATTAGTTGTTGCATCAAAAGATCCAAATCCAAAAGTAAATGGTCAAGGATTAAAATTTTTATATTCTAAAGGAATTCAGATTACTAATAATATTTTATCAAAAAAAGCTAAATTGATAAATTATGGATTTTTTAAAAGAATGAATACTGGTATTCCTTGGATACAACTTAAACTAGCATCATCTTTAGATGGTAAAATTGCATTATTAAATGGCAATAGTAAATGGATATCATCAAAAATATCTAGAAAAGATGTTCAAAAATTAAGAGCAAAAAGTACAGCTATTTTAAGTACAAGTAAAACTATTTTACAAGATAATTCTACTTTACTTGTTAAGTGGAATAAATTAGATTATTATATAAAAAAAATATATCCTAAAAAATTATTAAGACAACCAATTAGAATTATTTTAGATAGATTAAATACGATAAAACCTACTGATAAAATAATTTTATTTCCTAGTAAAATATTTTTAATAAAATCAAAATATACTTTTGAAAATTGGCCTAATTATGTAGAACAAATTATTGTTCCTGAAATTAATGGATATTTTGATTTAAAATATTTATTTAAAATATTAGGTAATAAAAAAATTAATTCTATTCTTATAGAAGCAGGAAGTATATTATCAGGATATTTAATTGCTTATAATTTAATAGATGAATTAATTATATATTTAACACCTAAGTTATTAGGAAATATTACATTAAATTTATGTGATATAAATAAATTTATGAATATTATTAATGTATCTAATTTTTATTTTACAAATATTAAAAAAATAGGACCAGATGTAAAATTAATATTAAAACCTATTAAATAATTTTATAAAAGAGGATATATATACATATTATGAAAATTATTGATGAAAATATCATAGCACCTAATGCTTTTATTGCCATTGTTATATCAAGATTTAATACCTTTATAAATAAAAATCTATTATATTCTACTATTGATACTTTACAAAGAATAGGGATGGTTCAAGATAAAAATATAACTATATGTTGGGTCCCAGGTAGTTATGAAATCGCATCAGTTATTAATTTATTAATACAAAAAAATATTTATGATGGTATAATAGCTATAGGAACTATTATTAAAGGAGAAACATCTCATTTTAAATATTTATCTCAAGAAGTTTGTTCACAAATATCTAACTTATCAGTAGAAAATAATATCCCAATTTCTTTCAGTATATTAACAACTGATAATATTGAACAAGCAATTGAAAGATCAGGTATCAAAAGAGGTAACAGAGGTACCGAAGCAGCTTTAACTTTATTAGAAATGATTAATATATTTAAATCTATACAATTATTACATACAAAAAATAAAAAGGAAGTTAAGTGAAATTTACTGGCAGATATTATTCTAGAAAATATGCTTTACAAGCAATTTATTCTTGGCAATTATCTAAAAATAATTTTAATGATATTCAATGTTATTTTTTAAATGAATCAATAAAAAATATTAAGATTATTGATCTTGATTATTTTAATGATTTAATAAATGGAGTGATAGTTAACAGTTTTTATTTAGATAATATAATGAAACCATTTTTATCTCGTAAATTAATTGAATTAGGACAAATTGAAAAAGCAATTTTGCGTATTTCTTTATATGAATTAATAAATCGTTTAGATGTGCCATATAAAGTAGTCATAAATGAAAGTATTTGTCTTGCAAAAAAATTTGGAGGAGTTGAAAATAGTTATAAATTTATTAATGGGGTATTAGATAAAATAGCAAATAAACTAAGAATTTAAATCATTAAATTTTTTTAAATAATTAATAATAAAATTACATATTTTAAATATGTAGTAAATGATATTTATTATTATTTATATTTCAACATATTTATAATTCTCTTTCAACTTTTAAAGATATTTCTTTACCTAAAATAATTTGTATTAATTTTAAATTAAATTTAATTGCATATTTTACACTTTGTGCTGTTAATAATTTATATTTATCATCCCAATAAACTGGATATTTTACCCATTGTTGATATGGTATTAAATATTTTAATCCTAAATATCCAGTCATTTTAGCATTAGGAAATAGGTTATTAGTACTAAGAACCATAGCAGGTGCTGCACATATTGCACCAATTATTCGATTAGCTTTTTTAATTTTTTTTAAAAATTTTAATAAAAAAAAATTTTTTTGAAAAAATTCTGATGCTTGTAATCCTCCTGGGATAATAATTGCTGCTATATTTTTAAAATTAATTTTTTCTATTTCATTAAAAAAAAGATCACTTATAATTTTTGTACCATGAGCACATATTATTTCTCTTTTATTATTTACACTAATTAATATAACATTTATGTTACTTCTATTTAAAAGATCTATAGATGATATAGTTTCTATATCTTCAATACCATCTGTAACACAGATAAGAACAGAATGATATTTTTTCATTGAAAAAATTACCTTGTTTTATTTAAATAAAATATTTTAATTAATATATAGGAAATAATTTACATAATTTTATTATATTATTTTTTATGTTTTTATGATATTTATTTTTTTGATTTAAAATATTTATAATATATTCACATAATAAATATATTTCTTTTTCTTTAAAACCTCTTTTTGTAATAGCTGGTGTTCCTATTCTTATTCCAGAAGTAATAGATGGCGAATTGATATCATTAGGTATACTATTTTTATTTACAATAATGTTATATTTTTCTAATAGTAATTCAGCTTCTATCCCTGTAATATTTTTATTTGTTAAATCTATAATAAATAAATGATTATCAGTATTATCAGATACTATTTTATAATTATATTTTTTAAATATTTTTACCATTAATTTAGCATTTTTTAGCACCTGATTTTGATATATAATAAAATTAGGTTGTAATGCTTCTTTAAAAGCTATTGCTTTAGCAGCAATAATATGCATTAAGGGCCCTCCTTGACTTCCAGGAAAAATAGATCTGTCAAATTTTTTAAATAAATGTTTATTTTTTTTTAATGATAATATAATTCCTCCTCTAGGTCCAGATAATGTTTTATGAGTTGTACTAGTAACAACGTGTGCGTAAGGCAATGGATTAGGATATAATCCTGCAATAATTAATCCTGCAATATGTGAAATATCAACAAAAAAATATGCATTTACTAAATCTGCAATACTTCTCATTTTAGCCCAATCACATGTTCTTGAATAAGAAGAAAATCCCCCAATAATCATTTTTGGTTTATATTTTTTTGTTAATTTTAATAAATAATTATAGTCAATTATCCCACTTATATTAGTTTTATAAGATATACTTTTATAAATTTTTCCTGAAAAATTTACTTGAGATCCATGTGTTAAATGACCTCCATGTGAATGTTCTAATCCCATAATAATATCTCCAGGTTTTAATAAAGCCATATATACAGCAAAATTAGCTTGAGATCCTGAATGTGGTTGTACATTAACATAATCTGCATTAAATAATTTTTTAGCTCTGTTTATAGCAATATTTTCAATTTGATCAATATACTTACAACCTCCATAATATCGATAATTAGGATATCCTTCTGCATATTTATTAGTTAATATAGTCCCTTGGACTGACATAATATCACGTGATGTATAATTTTCAGAAGCTATTAAATTAATATTTTCTTCCTGTCTTTTTGATTCTTTTTTTATAATATTTAATAATTCTTTATCAGAATATAATTCTGATATTTTCTTATTTTTTTCCAAATTAACTTACCTTTATAAACAAAAATTATTTTTTTTTCTTTTTAAAGAAAAGAAATCTTGTATCATACTTGTACATTCTTTTTTTAGAATTCCAGAACTTATTTTTATTTTATGATTAATATTATAAATTCCTAACAAATCTATAAAAGATCCTATATTACTATATTTTTTATTATAAGTACTAAAAACTAAACGAGAAATTCTACTCATAATTATAGCACCAGAACACATTAAACATGGTTCTAATGTTACATACATAGTTGTATTTAACAATCTATAATTTTTTAAATATTTACCAGCTTTTCTTAAAGCCATTATTTCAGCATGCGCTGTAGGATCATTTTTTTTAATTGTATTATTATTTCCAAAAGAAATTATTTTATTATTTTTTACAATAATTGCTCCTACTGGTATTTCCCCATTATATTTTGCTAATTTAGCAAAATATAAAGCATATTTCATCCAATAAATATCATTTTTCATAGAAATATATTTTTTAATACTATTAATTCAATATAATTTAATTTTATTAAATAAAAAATTTATAAAGAAGATATATTTTATTTTAAATAATTAATTGTTATTAGTATAATATATTTTATTTTATTAAAATATTAAAAAATAATTTAAGTTATTAAATTAATTTTTATAAAAAAAGAGATATTTTATAGTGATAAAAAAAATTACAGCAATTCATGGTATGCATGATTGTTTATTCCCAAATACTTTAATATGGAAAAATATTGAAAATATTATTGAAAATATTTTAAATAATTATGGATATCAGGAAATTAAATTACCTATTTTAGAAAAAAGTGAATTATTTAAAAAAACTATTGGAGAAGATACAGATATTATAGAAAAAGAAATGTATACTTTATTTGATAAGAATAATAATTCTTTAACTTTACGTCCTGAAGGAACTACTGGCTTTATTAGAGCTATTATAGAACATAATATTTATTCTAAAAATAAACGTTTTTGGTATAATGGACCTATGTTTCGTTATGAAAGACCTCAAAAAGGAAGGTATAGACAATTTAATCAAATTGGTATGGAAATACTTGGATTAAAATCTCCTTATATTGATGCTGAAATTATTATTATTATAAATAATATATGGAAAAAATTAAATATTATAAATAATATTTTTTTAGAAATTAATTCTTTAGGTACTTTAAAGGATAGGAAAAAATATATAAAAGAATTAATATTTTTTTTAGAAAAAAATTCTCATCTTTTGGATTTAAAAGATAGAAAAAAGATTTATACAAATCCTTTAAGGATATTAGATAGTAAAAATAAAAATATTAAAATTTTATTGGAAAATGCACCAAAATTATATAATTATCTTAATGATAAGAGTATAAATAAATTCAAAAAATTATGTAAAATTTTAAATTTTATGAATATACAATTTACTATAAATAATTATTTAGTAAGAGGATTAGATTATTATAATGATATAGTATTTGAATGGAAAACTAATGATATAGGAGAAGGAACCTCTAAAACTATATGTGGTGGGGGTAGATATGATAAATTAATTAATAATATGAGTAATGATAAAATTAATAATGGTATTGGATGTGCTATCGGATTAGAACGTTTAATATTATTAATTAAAATTATCAAATCTTTAAAAATAAATATTAAATATTTAGTTGATATTTTTTTAATACCAATGGAAAATAATCATATTTTAAAGAAAATATTAATTATTGGTGAATTAATTAGAAATAAATTTCCTAAACTTAGGATAATTACTAGTTATCTTTTTAAAAATTTAAAAAAACAAATTATTGAAGCAAATAAATATAAATCACATTTTATAATTATAATAGGTCAAAAAGAAATAGATAATAATTCAATTATTATTAAAAATTTATATTTAAAAAAACAAATAGTTATACCAGAAAATAAATTAATATTTTATTTAAAAAAAATATTTCATTAATTTTTTTTAAGAAAATATAATTAATCAAATTTAAATTCTAAAAGAGTAAAATATGAAAATAAAATTATCAAAATTAACGATATTAATATTTATTTTTTGTTCTATTTGTTTAATTTCTTGTACATATGAAAAAAAAAGTTTTTTACATCAAAATAATAATTCATTATCTAAATTAGAAAAAATAAAATTAAAATTAATTTGGCAAAATAAAATAGAAAAAAATAATATTTTTTTTAACAAATTAAATCCTTTTTATTATAAAGGGTTTTTATATTTAGCTAATAGTAATGGATTAATTTATTGTATAAATATAAAAACAGGAAAAATTATTTGGTATATTAATTTAATAAATAAATCTTGTTTTTTTTCATCTTGTAAAGATAAATATCTTACTTCTGGGCCTATAATTTCAAATAATTATTTATATGTAGGTAATCAGCAAGGAAAAATTTTTTCGATAAATATAAAAACAAAATCGATAATTTGGATACAAAATGTATTTAGCGAAGTATTATCTAATTTTATTATTAGAAAAAATATATTAATAGTACATAGTATTGGTAATATCTTACAGGGGTTAAATAAAAATAACGGTAAAATTTTATGGACAGTTAACTTAGGAAATACAAATATATTTTCGATAAGAGGTTTATCTACTCCTGTACTTTTTTTTGATAATATAATTACTGGTGATGATAATGGTTTAGTTAGTTCTCGTGTAGTTTCTAATGGATCATTAATATGGGAACAAGATTTATTAAAATTTGATGATAAAGAGAATTTTATTAATATCAATGATATTGATGTTCAACCTGTTATATATAATGAAATTGTTTATGTATCATCTTATAATGGTACTTTTATGGCTTTAAATTTAAGTACTGGTGATATTATTTGGGAAAAAATATATTTTACTCATAAAAATTTTATTATAGATAATAATAATATCTATTTAATAGATATTAAAAATAGAATTCTTTCATTAAATGCAAAAAATGGGCACTTAATATGGATACAAGATAAATTTAAAAATAGTAAAATTGATAATTTATTTATTTATAATAAAAAAATTTTTTTTACAAATAATAAAGGATTTCTTTATTGGATAGATTCTAAAAAAGGAAATTTTCTTGGAAATAAAAAAATTGATAAATATAAAATAAATTTTATTTTATTAATAAATAATAAATTAGTTATACAAACTATATATAATAAAATATATCTATTTAAAATTTTAATAATATAATAAATAAAAAGAGATAAAAATGAAATATAAATATCCTATTATTACTATACTAGGTGATAGTAATGTAGGAAAATCTTCTTTATATAATATTTTGATTAAAAAATATGATGCATTAGTTAATAAAATACCAAATTTCACGATAGATCGAAAATATGGTAATGCTAAAATTAAAAATTATAAATTTATTTGCGTAGATACAGTAAGTTATAATAAATTTGAAAAAAAAAATTTTTTAATAAAAGAACAAATTTTGTTATCCATTAAAGAATCTAATATTATTTTATTAATAATAAAAGGGGAAAAACTTAATCTTACAGATTATAAAATTATTGATAATATTAGAAAATATAATAAAAAAATAATTATTTTATTAAATACAAAAAAAAAATATTTTTTAGATACTGAATTTTATTCTTTAGGTATAGATTTTTATAGAATAAATATTATGAATAAAAATGATATTTTAAAATTTCAAAAAATATTATTTTTTCATATCAATAAAATTTATATAAAAAAGAATTTTTTAGATAAATTAAATACTAAATTTTTAATAAAAAATAAAAATAAAAATATTAAATTAGCTGTGATAGGTATGCCAAATGTAGGTAAATCTACATTAATAAATAAATTTATTAATGAAAAAAGAATAATTGTTGATAGCATCCCTGGAACAACAAGAGAAAGTATTTCTATATCATTAAATCATTTAAATAAAAATATTACAATAATTGATACAGCAGGTATAAAAAAAAAAAATAAAATTACAAATAAAATAGAAAAAATTTCAATTACTGAATCTTATAAAATTATAAATCAATCTAATATAATTTTATATATAATTAATGGAGAAAAAAAAATTTTTTGTAATCAAGATATAAAAATAATAAAATATATTATTTTACAAAAAAAACCAATTATTCTGATAATAAATAAAATAGATCTTATTAAATTTCAAGATATTAATTTTATAAAAACACTTATAAAAAAAAAATTTAAATATTTTCCTATAATTTCTATTTCTGCTAAGTTTGCTATAAATTTAAAAAATATTTTTAAATTAATATATAAAATATATAATATTTCAAAAAAAGTATATAATACTTCTAAACTTATGAAAATTTTAAGTTTAGCAACTAAATTAGTTTTACCTCCTATGTATAATGGTCGACGTATAAAATTAAAATATATACATCAATTAAAAAATAACTTTTTAATATTTAAAATATATGGTAATCAATTAACAAAATTAAATAATAATTATAAAAGTTATTTATTAAATTTTTTTTATAAGAAATTACAATGTACAGGTAGTATAATAAATTTTAAATTTCAAGAAAACAAAAATCCATATAAATAATTTATTTAAATATGTTTAATATTCTATTATATATTTATATAATAAATAATTTTTTAATTTATTAATTGATTATAAATATGAAAAATAACATCCCATATTTTAGATTTGAAATAGCTCCTATGTTAAAAAAAACTAATAAATATTGTAGATATTTTTATCGTAAATTAACTAAAAAATCACTTTTATACACTGAAATGATACATTGTAATTTTATTAAAAAAAGTCCAATTATTTTATTAGAAAATAAAAATGTTAGTAATATTGTATTACAAATAGCTGGAAATAAACCAAAGTTATTATCTTTATGTGCTAAACAAGCAGAAAAAATAGGATACAAAGAAATTAATTTAAATTTAGGATGTCCTTCTTTAAGGTCTCAAAAGAATAATTTTGGAGCATGCTTAATGAATCATCCTTTAATTGTATCAGATTGTATTAAATCTATGAGTGATAGTGTTTCTATACCAATTACTGTTAAAATGCGTATTGGTATTAATAATAATGATAGTTATGATTTTTTACATAAATTTATTGATTTACTTATAAATAGTGGATGTAAAAGATTTATTATTCATGCCAGAAAAGCTTTACTTTATAAAAAAATTAATACAAGAAAAAATTTAATAATTCCTAAATTAAATTATAAAATTATTTATAAAATAAAGAATGATTTTCCAAATATAAAAATTTCAATTAATGGTGGTATTAAAACTTTATTAGATGTACAAAAACATCTAAAATATGTTGATGGAGTTATGCTTGGAAGGCAAATTTTTAAAAATCCTATGATATTAGTAGATATAGATAAATATATTTATCATAGTAAATCTACTATCACAAATCCTATAATGATAGTAAAATCGATGTTTTCTTATATAGAAAAGGAACTAAAAAAAGGTACTTCTTTAAGAACTATTATTACCCCCATATTAAATATTTTTTATGGTATTAATGGATCACATAATTTTAAAAATTTTATTTTTGATAAAAAAAATTTTTTAAAAAAAAATAATTTGGATGTTTTAAAAAAAGCATTATCTCTTATAAAGATAAAATAATAAATTTTATTTTTACTTTTTAAGTAAATTTAAAATTAAATTTATATATGGTAATAAATAATTGAATGAAACAATTTAAAAAAGATATACAAATTGAAAGAATTAAGATCCCTCCTCATTCTTTAGAAGCAGAACAATCAATATTAGGAGGATTAATGTTAGATAATAATCGCTGGGAACATATTATAGAAAAAATAATAGTAGATGATTTTTTTATTCTATCTCATAGAATAATTTTTCATGAAATGAATTGTTTAATAGAATTAGGTAAACCTATTGATTTAATAACACTTTCTGAATCTCTAGAAAATAAAAAAAAATTAAATCAAGTAGGAGGATTTGCATATTTAGCTGAATTATCAAAAAATATTCCTAGTATATCAAATATATACGCTTATGCTGATATTGTTCATGAACGTGCTATAATTAGGGAAATGATATCTGTTGCAAATGAAATAGCCGAAGCAGGATATTATCCAAATGGTAGAAATAGTGAAGATTTATTAAATTTAGCTGAATCTCGTGTATTTAAAATTGCAGAAAAACGTTTTAGTAAAAATACTAAACCTAAAAATTTAGAAGAAATTCTAGAAGTTACAATTTCTAAAATTGAATCTTTTTATAATTCTCCAAAAAAAGGGATTACAGGAATTGATACTGGATACCATGAATTAAATAAAAAAACTTCAGGATTACAAAATTCTGATCTTATTATAATTGCAGCACGTCCTGCGATGGGTAAAACTACTCTTGCAATGAATATTTGTGAACACACTGCAATCTCTCAAGATAAACCTGTATTAATATTTAGTTTGGAAATGCCTTGTGAACAAATTATGATCCGTATGCTTGCTTCTCTTTCACGTGTAAATCAAAGTAAAATTAGAACAGGACAATTAAATGATGATGATTGGAAGAAAATATCAAATACAATGGGTATTTTATTAAAAAAAAAAAATATATATATTGATGATTCTTCAGAATTAACTCCTACAGAAATTAGATTACGTTCTAGAAGAATATTTAGAGAACATAATGGATTAAGTTTAATTATGGTAGATTATTTACAATTAATGAGAGTTCCTTCATTATCTTTTAATAGAACATTAGAAATATCTGAAATTTCTCGTTCTTTAAAATCTTTAGCTAAAGAATTACATGTTCCTGTTGTTGCTTTATCTCAATTAAATAGATCTTTAGAACAAAGATCTGATAAACGTCCAATGAATTCTGATTTAAGAGAATCTGGTTCAATAGAACAAGATGCAGATCTTATTATGTTTATTTATAGAGATGAAGTATATAATGAAAGTACTAATTTACATGGTATCGCTGAAATTATTATAGGGAAACAAAGAAATGGTCCTGTTGGTACGATAAAATTAATTTTTAATAATCAAATTACACGTTTTGATAATTATTCAAATTATTATAATAATGAGAATATTTAATCTCTTTCTTAAAATAATTTAATTAATTTTTTATAAAAAATTAATTTTTATAAAAAAAATATTTTATTAAAAATAATTAATATAAAATTATTTATATAAATTTTATAAAAGGAAATAAATGTTAAAAATTTTTAATACATTAAATAAACAAAAAGAAATATTTTCACCTATTAATAAAAAACAGGTAAAAATTTATGTATGTGGTATAACACCATATGATTTATGTCATATTGGGCATGGAAGAACTTTTATTGTATTTGATATAATTATCAGATATTTAAAATTTTTAGAATATAAAGTCTTTTATATAAGAAATATTACCGATGTTGATGATAAAATTATAAAGTTAGCAAAAAAGAAAAATAAAGATATAAAATATATTACACAAAACATTATTAAAGAAATATCAAAAGATTTTAAGGATTTAAATATATTATCTCCTAATTTTGAACCTAAAGTTACTAATCACATAAAAGATATTATTTTTATAATAAAAAAATTATTAATAAAGAATATTGCATATATTGCTAAAAATGGTGATATTATGTTTTCTATAAAAAAATATCCAAATTATGGAATTTTATCTAAACAAAATATAAAGTTATTAAAATTAAATATAAGAATTAAAAATATTAGTGTTAAAAAAAATTATAAAGATTTTATTTTATGGAAATTAACAAATAAAGCTAATATAGGTTGGGATTCTCCATGGGGATATGGACGTCCAGGATGGCATATAGAATGTTCAACTTTAAGTCGTAAATATTTAGGTAAAAATTTTGATATTCATGGTGGAGGTAATGATTTAATTTTTCCTCATCATGAAAATGAAATTGCACAATCTTCTTGTATGGATAAAGAATTTTACGTTAATTATTGGATGCATACTGGAATGATGATTATTAATAATAAAAAAATGTCTAAATCATTAAAAAATACTTTTAAAATAAAAGATATATTATTGCAATATAATAGAGAAGTTATTAGATATTTTTTAACAGTTACTCATTATCGTAGACCTATTATATTTAATGAAAATAAATTAAAACAAGCTCAATTAGCTATACAAAAATTATATATTTCTTTATTTTATAAGAAAAATATTTTTAGTATAAAAAATCTAAAAAATAATTTTTTTTTATTAGAACAACAGTTTTATAAATCTATGGATGATGATTTTAATACTCCTAAAGCATATAGTATTTTATTTAAAATATCTAAAAAAATTAATATTGCTTATAGAAAAAAGAAATATTTAATTGCTAATTATTTTATTTTAAAATTAAAAAAATTGGGTAATATTTTAGGAATTTTATTTTATAATCCAAAAGAATATTTACAAAATAATAAAAATTCATGTAATTATTATGATGAAGATAAAATTAAAAAATTGATTACAAAACGTAACATTGCTCGTCATAATAAATTATGGGATAAAGCTGATTTAATTAGAAATAAATTAAAAAAAAATAATATTATTTTAGAAGATACTGATATTGGAACAATATGGAAAAAAAAAATTTAAAATTTTATATAATTAAATTTATAAATATTTTATATAAAATATATAAACTTTTTTATTATAAAAAAAAAATAATAAATTTACGTAAAAAAATTCTAAATTATAATTATAAATATCATGTATTAAATAGTTCTAATATTCTTGATTATCAATATGATAAATTATTTTCTAAACTAGAAAAATTAGAAAATTTATATCCTTATTTAAAAAATAAATATTCTCCCACAAAATTAGTAGGAGCTAGATATAAATCATTAATATTTTTTAAAAAAATATATCATAATATACCAATGTTATCATTAAATAATGTATTTCATAAAAATGATTTATTTAAAAAATTTTTTTTGCCTATAAATAAAATAATAAATAAATCAAATTTTTGTTGTGAATTAAAGTTTGATGGTATAGCAATTAATTTATTATATAATAATGGTATTTTAATAAGTGCTGCTACAAGAGGAGATGGTTTTATTGGAGAAAATATTATAAAGAATATTTTAAAAATCAAAAATATACCTCATGTATTAAAAGGTGAAAATTTCCCTAAAATCTTAGAAATAAGAGGGGAAATATTTATAACAAAAAAAAATTTTAAAAAATTAAATGAACAGAAATTTGGTAAATATAAAGTATTTAGTAATACGAGAAGTGCAGCATATGGTATTTTAAAAATAAATAAATGTATTAATAAAAAAATTTTTAATTTACTAAATTTTTATGGTTATGGGATTGGTTTTACAGATAAAATAATATTTTTAAATCAACAAGAAGTATTAACAAAATTAGAATGTTTTGGAATTCCTATATCTAAATATACAAAAGTTTATTATTCTTATGATAAAATTATAAATTTTTATAAATACTTTAAAAAAAATAGAAATTTATTACCTTATAATATTGATGGGATTGTGATTAAAATTAATAATATAAAAAAACAAAATATTTTAGGATATACTAATCATGCACCAAAATGGGCTATTGCATATAAATTCCCTTCACAAGAAAAATTAACATTGTTAAAAAAAATAATTTTTCAGATTGGAAGAACAGGAGTTATTACCCCTATTGCTAATTTTAATACTGTTAATATTAATGGAGTAAATATTAATTTTGCAACATTATATAATATTAATGAAATAAAAAGATTAAATTTAAAAATTGGAGATTATATAGTTATACAAAGATGTGGAGATGTAATACCAAAAGTTACAAATGTAATAATTAATAAAAAATTATTAAAAAAAAGAATTAGTATCTCAATACCTAAATTATGTCCTAGTTGTAACTCTATTCTTAAAAAAACATTAAATAATATTTTATATTGTACAGCAGGATTATCTTGTAAAGATCAATTAAAAGCATATTTAAAGCATTTTATTTCAAGAGATGTTATTAATATTAATTTTATAGGAGAAAAACTAATTAATAAATTAGTTGATAAAAATTTAATAAAAAATGCTATAGATTTATTAAATTTAAATAGTAATGTTTTATCCCAAATAGATAATTTAGGTAATAAGTCTATTAATAAAATTTTACAATCTTTACAAGATAAACAAAAAGTTACTTTTAATAAATTTTTATTTTCTTTAGGAATTCCAGAAATGGGGATAGTAACTTGTTACCATATATCATTATTTTTTAAAACATTAGAAAAATTTTTAAATACTAATTTAACTGAATTACGTAGTATTAAAAATATAGGTAAAAAAACTTCATTAAACATATTTAATTTTATTAATAAACAAAATAATATCAATATAATTAAAAATTTATTAAAAAAAATTAAAATTATTTATCCTAAAAATATTTTAAAAAAAAATTATTTTTATCAAAAAAAAATAACTATTACTGGAAAATTTATATTTATAACAAGATTTAATCTTGTAAAAAAATTAATAATATTAGGAGCGATAATAAATAATTATATTAGTAAAAAAACAGACATATTAATTTTAGGTACTAATACAACTAGTTCTAAGTTATTAAAAGCAACTAAATTAAATATTAAAATGATAAATGAAAATAAAATAATTTCCTTATTTCAAAAATATAAATAATTTTTTAAAATATTAAAATTTGTTAATTAATAAAATAAATGATATGGTTATTAATATAAAAATATTTAATTAAAAAAATTTTAGTAATAAAATAATATGAAATATTTTAGAGATATGATAGAAAATTATTTTTCAGAATATGAAAAAAATGATAATTTATTAAAAGATAAAAAAGTTATTAATAATATTAATAAAGTAATTGATTTTTTAGATAACGGGGTAATTAGAGTATCTGAAAATATTAAAGGAAATTGGATAGTTTACGAATGGATTAAAAAAGCGATATTATTATATTTTAAAATAAATAAAAGTTTTTTATTTAAAGGAACATATAATAATTTTTATGATAAAATACCTTTAAAATTTAATAATAATTTTAAAAAAAAAAATTTTAAAAAATTAAAATGTCGTATAGTACCTCCTACTGTTGTCAGATTTGGATCTTTTATTTCTAATAAAACAATTTTGATGCCTTCTTTTATTAATATAGGTGCTTTTATTGGAGAAAAAACTATGATAGATACTTGGTCTACAATAGGTTCTTGTGCTCAAATAGGAAATAATGTTCATATTTCAGGAGGTGTTGGTATAGGGGGGGTATTAGAACCTATCCAATCTAATCCTACTATTATTGAAGATAATTGTTTTATAGGTGCAAGATCAGAAATAGTAGAAGGCGTAATTATAAAAAAAGGATCTGTAATTTCAATGGGGGTATATATTGGAAAAAGTACTAAAATTTATGACAGAGAGACTGGTTTAATTAATTATGGAATTATTCCTAGCTATTCAGTTGTAGTTCCAGGAACTTTACCATCTAAAGATGGAAAGTATAATTTATATTGCGTAGTAATAGTTAAAAAAGTAGATAAAAAAACTTTAAGTAAAACAGCAATTAATGATATTTTACGTGAATTTTAGATACTAAACATTAATTAAATAATTTATTTTAAAAATAATTATTTCTCCAGATTTAAAAATTAAAAAATAAATGTATTAAAAAATTATTTTTTATTTGCATCCGGGAGGATTTGAACCCCCGACCACTCGGTTCGTAGCCGAGTACTCTATCCCCTGAGTTACGGATGCTTTAATATTTTCGGTGAGAGAGAGATTCGAACCCTCGATGCAGAAACTACATACACCCTTAGCAGGGGTGCGCCTTAAACCACTCGGCCATCTCACCAATTACATTAATTAGTATTATATACCATTATAACTTTAATAAAAACTTTGTCAAATTAATTATTTTTTGTTTTTTATAAAAAAATAAAATTATTTTAACGAATTTGTTTTTTGATTTTTCTCAGCTTGTATACGTTGATATATTTCTTCACGATGAACAGCAATTTCTCTAGGAGCATTCACACCTATTCGAACTTGATTTCCTTTTATTCCTAATACTGTTACCATAACTTCATCACCGATCATAAGTGTTTCGCCTACTCGACGAGTAAGAATAAGCATCCTTTTCTCCTTAAAATAATAAAATATAAAATATCTATTATTTTTGTATTTATTTTTAAATAATTTTAAATTCTATTTAAAATATTTTTAATAAAATTAACTTAATTTAAAATTAATCTAATTTATTTATTTTATTTAAAATAAATAATCTTATCTTAGATAAGAAAAAATAATATTCATCTTCATTAAGATTAATATTTCCTTGTGCTATATTAGCACATCCATTTACTTTACAACTATTTTTATCTAAATTTTTTTGGATAATTTCTTTAGCATTTATGTTTTTGGTAATATTTGTTGTAATTTTTATAATAAAAAAGATTTTTTTTTCCCATTTTGTAGATAGAAATATGATTGTTTTTTCAAATTTTTTTAATAATTTTTTTATAATATAATTAAATAATTTAGGATTAAAATTATATATTTTACTTATTATTAAATTAATATTATTTATTAAAATAATATTTTTTATTAAATTTTTTTCTTCTTTTAAAGAAATATATTGTTCTAATTCTTTAATATTATTTTTTAATATATTAGTTTTTTTTTTATATAATAAAATACTTTTTATTAAATTTTCCTCATCTGTTTTAAATATATTAGAAATAATTTTAGTATTTTTGTTTTGTTTTTGAATATATTCTAAAGCTAAATTATGAGTTATTGCATGTATACGTTTTATACCATTTGCAATATTTAAAAATTTTATAATTATAAAAAAACCAATTTCTTGAGTATTTAATACATGTGTTCCACAACAAAATTCTTGTGAAATATTTTCAATATTTACAATTCTTACTGTTTCAGTATATTTATTATGAAATAAATTAATAATATTATTATTATTTTGTAATTCTGTTTTTTTTTTAAAATATGTATTTATAGGTATATTTTTAAATATATAATTATTAATTTTTTTTTCAATATTAAAAATATCTTGTAATTCTATTGGATTTTTATATGAAAAATCAAATCTTAAATATTTATTAGTAATTAGAGATCCTTTTTGTTCGATATAATTCCCAAATTTTTTACGTAAGATAGAATGTAATAAATGTGTTGCAGAATGATTTCTACTAATCATTAAGCGATTTATTATATTTATTTTAGAATATAAATAATCATTTATTTTTAATGATCCTAAAATCATTTTACCAATATGAATAATTAAATTACCTTGTATTTTTGTATTATAAACTTGAAATATATTTTTTTCATCTTTTTCTAAAAATCCTATATCTCCTAATTGTCCTCCAGATTCTCCATAAAAAGAAGTAACATTTAATATAATCTCTCCATAATCTCCTATATTTATTTTTTTTATTGCTTTTTCATTTAAATATATATCTAGTATTTTACTAAAAGTAGTAAAATTATTATATCCATTAAATTTTGATATTTTGTTTTTGTAATATAAATTAGTTTTTTTTTCAAAAAAAATATTTTTTCTAGATTTTTGTCGTTGAATATCCATATATTTTATAAATTCTTTTTTATCAATATTAATTTTTTTATTTATACATATGTCTTGTATTAAATCAGGTGATAATCCGAAAGTATCATATAAATAAAATATTTGTTTTCCTGATAAAAAATTATTATTTGATTTTTTAATTTCTTTTTCTAATAATAGAATTCCTGAATTTATAATTTTATTAAAACTTTCTTCTTCATTTTTAATTATATTAGTAATAAAATTAAATTTTCTAGATAAAAAATTTTTTTCTATCTTATTAATATATTTTATATATATTTTTACTAATTTATAAAAAAAAGGTTTTTTTTGTCCTAATATTCTCCCATGGTTAATAGCTCTTCTAATGATTCTTCTTAAAACATATCCTCTTTTTTCATTACTAGGTATGACACCTTCTATTATTAAATAAATAGATGATCGGATATGATCAGCTATGACTTTTAATGAATTATTTTCTAAATTTTTATTTTTAATAATCTTATTTATATCTTTAATAATTTTTTGGAAAAAATATAATTTATAATTTGAATTAACTCCTTCTAAAATACTACTAATACGTTCTAACCCCATTCCTGTATCAACTGATTTTATTGGTAAAGGTATTAATTCTCCTTTTAAATTTTTATTAAATTGGATAAAAACAATATTCCATATTTCAATAAAACGATTTCCTAAATTATTTCTAATATCACCTTCTAAATCAGAACCTAAATCATAGAAAATTTCTGTAGATGGCCCACAAGGTCCTATATCAGACATTTGCCAAAAATTATCAGAATTATAAATTATATTATTTTTATCTTTAATTAATAAAATATTTTTTTTTGGAATACCAATATTTTTATACCAGATATTATATGTTTCGATATCTGTATAATATACAGTTATATATATTTTTTTTTTTTCTAAATTAAACCATTGAGGATCAGTTAGTAATTCCCATGCATAAGAAATTGCTTCTTTTTTAAAATAATCTCCAAAACTAAAATTACCTAACATTTCAAAAAATGTATGATGTCTATTTGTAAAACCTACATTTTCCAAATCATTATGTTTCCCTCCTACTCGTATACATTTTTGAATTGTAGTAATCCTTGGATAAGGAGGTTCTTTATATCCTAAAAAATATTCTTTAAATTGATTCATCCCTGCATTTGTAAATAATAATGATGTATCATTATCAGGTATTAATGAACTTCCTTTTATTATTTTATGTTTTTTTTTATGAAAAAAATCTAAAAACATTATACGAACTTTTTCTATTTTATTTTCCATACTATAAATTATCCTTAATTATTTTTAAAAAAATATATAAATTTTTTATAAAAAATAGAATATTTATTTATATTATTTTTTTTTAAAAAAAATTTCTCGTATTTTTTTTTCTATTTTTAAAGATTGTTTTTTGTTTTTTTTTAAAAAATTTATAGCATTCATTTTTCCTTGTCCAATTTTTTCATTATTATAACTATACCATGATCCACATTTTTCAATTATCTTTTCTTTAACTCCTAAATCTAATAATTCTCCATAAATATTAATACCTTGTCCATAAATAATTTGAAATTCAGCTTGTTTAAAAGGTACTGCAACTTTATTTTTTACAACTTTTACTCTAGTTTCATTACCTATTATTTCATCTCCATTTTTTACATTACCAATTTTTCTAATATCTAATCTTATAGAAGCATAAAATTTTAGAGCATTACCACCGGTTGTTACTTCTGGATTTCCAAATAAAATTCCAATTTTCATACGAATTTGATTAATAAAAATTAAAAGTGTATTTGATTGTTTTAAATTACTTGCTAATTTACGCATAGCTTGACTCATCATTCTTGCTGCTAATCCTATATGTGAATCTCCTATTTCTCCTTCTATCTCAGCTTTTGGTGTTAAGGCAGCAACTGAATCTACGATAATAACATCAACTATACCTGATTTAGCTAATGAATCACATAATTCTAAAGCTTGTTCCCCAGTATCAGGTTGTGAACATAATAATTTATTAATATCAACATTTAATTTTTGAGCATATATAGGATCTAATGAATGTTCAGCATCAATAAAAGCACAAACCTTTTCTAATTTTTGAGCTGCAGCAATAATTTGTAATGTTAAAGTAGTCTTACCAGAAGATTCTGGTCCATATATTTCAACTATTCTTCCAATTGGTAAACCACCAATACCTAAAGCTATATCTAAAGATATAGATCCTGTTGATATTGCTTCTATATCCATAGTTCTATTATCACCTAGTCTCATAATAGAACCTTTACCAAATTGATTCTCTATTTGTAAAATAGCATCTTCCAGAGCTATTTTTTTTTTTTCTAAATTCATAATATTACCTTATATATATAAAATATAAATTTATTTATAAATTTTTACAAAAAAATTGTTTTTTTTATTATAATAAAATTATTTGTATAAATTTATTACTAATAATATATTAAAATGTTTAAAAAAAATAATTTTTATAAAAACGCAGATCATATTTTAGATATACAAGGATTACAATGTCCAAATACTATTATGATGATTAGGAAAAAGACACTTCAAATAAAAAAAAATGAAACTTTATTAATTATTACAAATGATTTATTAGTTAATATAGATATAAAATACTTTTGTCATTTTATGAATTATAACATAATTAATCAAAAAACACATGATACTAAACATTATTTTTTAATAAAAAAATTATAGTTTTTTATTTATACAAACTTTTTGATACAAAAAATATGTAACCACACCAAATGTTTTTTGTCGATATTTTATCCAATTTTTAGGTAAAAGAAAACAATTACTTTTTTTATTACATTCAATAAAAATTTTTGCATTATTTGTTAACCAATTATTTTTTTCTAATAAAATACAAGTTTTTTGTAATAAAATATTTTTTTCACAAAATGGGGGATCTATAAAAATAAGATCATATTGAATATTTGATTTTTTTGATAAAAAATTTATAGTATTATTATAAATTAAAAAAATGTTTTTTATTTTTAATAAATAAATATTTTTTTTTAATTGTTGAAATATTTTTTTATTATTTTCTATTAAGGTAGCTAATAAAGCATTTCTAGAAAGAGCTTCGAAACTTAAAATTCCAGAACCAGCATAACAATCTAAACATTTTAATTTATATAAATCGTTTTTCATAAGCCAATTAAATAAATTTTCACGGATAAAACACATTGTAGGTTTTAAAATTTTATTATTTATAACTTTTATTTTTTTACCTTTCCATTTTCCTGATATAATATTAATATTATTATATTTTTTTTTCATAGTTTATATAAAATTACTATTAATAATAATTACTTTAAAATTATTTTTGTTATATTATTTAAATAATAATTAATTTTAATTAAATCAAGTATTTTATTACTAGATAATTTAAAGATTTTTGTAAAAAAATGATAAATAAAAAAAGTAAAGACAAAATAGGGTTTTTTAATTATTTAAAAAAAAAATTAATTAAAACAAGTAAAAATATTAGTAAAGAAATTTTCAATCTTTTTAAAAAAAAAAATATTATTGATGAAAAATTATTTAATAAATTACAAGAAAAATTAATTATTTCTGATGTAGGAATACATACTACAAAAAAAATTATTAATTTAACAAAAAAATATATTAAATCAAATAAATTAGAAAGTTCTTCTCAATTATATAAATATATAAAAGAAGAAATGTTAAAAATTTTACTTCCAGTAGAAATTCCATTAATTATTAATAATAAAAAACCGTTTATAATATTAATAATAGGTGTTAATGGAGTTGGGAAAACAACTACAATAGGAAAATTAGCATATTATTTCTATAAAAAAAAAAAATCTGTACTTTTAGCTTCTGGTGATACTTTTAGAGCTGGAGCTCATGAACAATTATTTTCCTGGAGTAAAAAAAGTAATAGTTTTTTTATACATAATTCTAAAAAAAAGGATAGTTCAGCAATTATTTTTGATGCAATTTCTAAAGCTAAAAAAGAAGAAATAGATATTCTAATTGCAGATACATCAGGAAGATTACATAATAATTTTCTTCTTATGGAGGAACTAAAAAAAATTACACGTGTAATAAAAAAAAATAATAATATGATTATTAATGAAATAATGTTAATTATAGATTCAAATATTGGTCAAAATTCTATTAATCAACTTAGAACATTTCATGATAATATAGGAATAACAGGGATTACAATAACTAAAATAGATGGAACAGCAAAAGGTGGTATTGTTTTTTCCCTAGCAAATGAATTTAATATACCAATAAGATATCTTTGTTGTGGAGAAAAAATTACAGATTTATATTTATTTAATGCAAAAGATTTCATAAATGCAATTTTTACAGATTATTAATTAATAATTATTTTAATAAATTTAAAATTAATTATTAATATTTTTTTCTTTTTGGAGGAATTAATGTATAAAAATATATTTACCTCTAATATAAAATCTTCTGTTTTACCTATAGGTACATTAGATTCATATATACATGTAGCAAATAATTATCCTATGTTAACTTCTAAGGAAGAACAAGAATTATCAAAAAAATTATATTATAAAGGAGATTTAGAAGCTGCTAAAAAATTAATTTTATCACATCTAAGATTTGTTATACATGTAGCTAAATATTATTCTGGATATGGCTTACAACAAGCAGATCTTATTCAAGAGGGTAATATAGGATTAATGAAAGCTGTACGTAGATTTAATCCAGAAATTGGGGTAAGATTGGTCTCTTTTGCTATTCATTGGATTAAAGCTGAAATACATGAATATGTTTTACGTAATTGGAGAATTGTAAAAGTTGCTACTACAAAAGCACAAAGAAAATTATTTTTTAATTTACGAAAAGCTAAACAAAGATTAGGTTGGTTTAATCAAGATGAAATTAAAATGGTAGCTAAAGAATTAGGAGTATCTATTAAAGATGTTTATGAAATGGAATCACGTATGTCAGCACAAGATATGAATGATAATAATACAAAAGATAATTTTAAAAATAAAAAAATTAATTCTAATATCTTTCTTAAAGATCATAATTCTAATTTTGCTAATATAATTGAAAAAGATAACTGGAGTAAATTTATTTCGGGAAAATTATATAAAGCTATATTAAAATTGGATTATCGTAGTCGTAATATTATTAATTTAAGATGGTTAAATAAAAATAAAAAAAAAACTACATTACAAGAATTAGCAAATTATTATGGTATATCTGCAGAACGTATACGACAATTAGAAAAAAATGCAATGAAAAAATTACGTTTTCTTATTGGAAATTTATTTTCTATATAATTTATATTTTTTATGTAATAATCTTATTATAATTTAAAATATTAATTTTTTATTAAAAGGCTTAAAAAATGGCTAGTAAAAGAGGTGTCAATAAAGTAATTATAATCGGTTTTTTAGGCAAAGATCCTGAAATACGTTATATGCCTAATGGGAATCCTGTTGTAAATATTATAGTAGCTACTTCAAGTAATTGGAAGGATAAAAATACCGGAGAAAATAAAGAAAAAACTGAATGGCATAGAATTGTAATATTTGGAAAATTAGCAGAAATTTCTAATGAATATTTAAAAAAAGGTGCTCAAGTTTATATTGAAGGTTATTTACAAACCAGAAAATGGCAAAATCAAAATGGACAAGATAATTATATAACTGAAATAATTGTAAGTATAGGAGGAACAATGCAAATATTAAATAATTTACGACAACATGATAATAATTTATTAAATAAAGACAAAAATTCAAAAGAAATTCAAAATGATTGGAATAAAAAAACAAATATATCTAATAATATAACAGAAAAAAATAATAATGATAAATTATCTATAAATAAAAATGAAAATATTCTTGATTTTGAAGATGATCTTCCATTTTAATTATTAAAAAATTTTTAATTTTAAAAAATTCATAATTAATATTATGCTTTATAATAATATTTTACTTTTAAAACTAAAAGAAAAATTTACAAAAAATTTACCTTCTATTAAAGGTTTTGTTAAAATTTTAAATAAAAAGACAGTAATTTTAGAAACAGATAATAATGATATATATCATATTTCTTGTATTTATTTAAAAAATATAATGGAGGGGGATTATATATTAGCTAATATACAAAGTAATAATAATAAATTGAACGTTATCCCAATTAAATTATTAAAATCTAATCTTAATATTTTTGAAGGAATAGTAAAAAAAAAAACAAATATTATTTATGTTATTCCTAAAAAAAAAATTTTATATAATAATATAATAAAATGTGTTATAGGGAAAGATATAAAAAATAATTTTAAAGATGGTGATAAAGTAATTGCAAAAATTATCCAACATCCCTTATTAAAGAAGGGTAATGGTTTATTTTTAGCAGAAATAACAGAAATTTTAACTATAAATAATAAACATTTAAAACCATGGTGGAAAATTTTATTAAAATATAATCTTTCAATTAACTCTCCTAGTAATAACCTATGTAAAAAAATAGAATTTTTAGATAAAAATATACATAGAGAAGATTTAACAAAATTATTTTTTATTACAATAGATAATAAAGATACTAAAGATATAGATGATGCATTATATATAGAAAAGATATCTAAAGAGGAATTATTAATTTATATTGCTATTTCAGACCCTACTTCTTATATTAAAAAAGATAGTAAAATAGATAAAATAGCATCAGAGAGAATGTTTACAAATTATTTACCAGGATTAACAATTTCTTTATTACCTAAAAAATTGTCAGAAAATTTTTGTTCTTTACATCCGAATAAAAAAAGACCAGTTTTAATATGTAAAATAATAATTGATAAAAATGGTTTTTTAAATAAAAAAATAGTTTTTTTTACCGGGTGGATAAAATCAAAAGCAAAATTAAATTATCATGATGTTTCAGATTTTTTAGAAAAAAAAGGAATTTGGGAACCTAATAATAAAATTAAACAACAAATTTTTTTATTATATAAATTTTATTTATATCGTAAAAAATGGAATTATAAAAATATTGTAAATTTTAATAATATAGATTATAAATTTATTATTGATAATAAAGGTACTATATTAGATATAGTAATAGAAAAAAAAAGAATAGCACATAAAATTATTGAAACTGCAATGATAACAGCTAATATATGTGCATCTGAAATATTATATAAAAATTTAGGTTTTGGAATATATAATACATACTATGGATTTAATATTAATAAAATTAATAAAATAACAGAGTTATTGAATAAATATAATATTAAATATAATAAATCATTTTTAATGACTTTAAAAGGATATAAAACTATATATAATAAATTACAAGATTTAAAATTATCATTTGTTTTAAATAGAATAAAAAAATATCAATTAATTACATTATTTAATGTAAAACCAGGACCTCATTTTTCTTTAGGTTTAAAAAGATATGCTACTTGGACATCTCCTATTCGTAAATTTGGAGATATGATTAATCATAGATTAATAAAATCAATTATAAATAAAGAATATAATATAAAAAAACCTTTAGATACTATCTATATTAATATGAATCAAAAACGTTATTTATATAGACAAGCACAAAAAGATTTATATAATTTTTTATATTTACAGTATTTTAAAAATATTTCTATTCGTAATAAAATTTTCATATGTGAAATTATTGATATATTATATTATGGTATTAAAATAAGATTTATAGAAAATGGTGCTTATGCTTTTATTCCTAAAAAATTTTTAAGTAATAATTTAATGATTAATCAAGAAAAAGGGATTATATTAAATAATAATGAATTATTTTTTAAGGTTACTGATAAAATAAAAGTTATTATAAAAAAAATAAATATTAATGGTATTATTGCTAAATTAATTTAGTAAAATTTATATTAGGTAAGTTTATATGACAGTTAAAGGACATATAATATTTACAATAACTAGTAGTATTTTAATACAACATTTTATTTTTTCTAAAATTCTGTATCATGATGATTGGTGGCGTATTATTCCTGTTTCAATAATTACATGTTTATTACCAGATATTGATAATCCTCAATCTATTTTAGGACGTCAAATAAAAATTTTATCATATTTAATTAATAAAATATTTGGACATAGAGGATTTACACATAGTTTATTATCTATTTTAAGTTTTGGATTTATTATTTTTTCTATTAATTTAAAATTAAATCATATTTTTGATGTTAGATTAGGATTAATTATAGGTTATTGTAGTCATATTATTGCTGATATATTAACCCCATCTGGAGTTCCGTTATTTTGGCCTTATAAGAAAAAGTTTAGATTACCACTTATTACAAAAAAATTACTTAATGAAGATATCTTTTGTTATTTATATTTAATATTTTCTTTATATTTATTGTATCCTATTTGTAATAATATTATAATGAAGCTCTTTTATTAAAATATTTTTAAAAAATTAAATAAATTTTAATTAATTTTAAATAAATAAAAATATAATAAGTACGATATTATGTTATTAAAAAAAAAAATATTAGTTACATGTGCTTTACCCTATTCTAATGGTAGTATACATTTAGGGCATATGTTAGAACATATACAAGCAGATATTTGGGTTAGATATCATCGCATGTATGGAAATGAAATATTTTTTATTTGTGCTGATGATGCACATGGTACTCCTGTAATGTTAAAGGCTCGAGACTTAAATATAAGTACAGAAACTTTAATTAATAAAATATATTATGAACATATTACAGATTTAAAAAAATTTAATATTAGTTATGATAATTACTATACGACACATAGTAATGAAAATCTTTTTTTTTCTAGATTAATTTTTAATCGTTTAAAAAAACGAAAATTTATTAAGAAAAAAATTATTCAACAATTATACGATCTTGTACATAATATTTTTTTACCTGATAGATTTGTAAAAGGATTATGTCCTAATTGTAAATCTATAGACCAAAATGGAGACCATTGTGAACATTGTGGAGCAACATATGCTTCCATAGAATTAATTACTCCAATTTCTATTTTATCTAATACAACCCCTATATTATGTAATTCTGAACATTTTTTTTTTGATTTACCTCAATTTAGTAACTTTTTAAAAAATTGGATTTATTCTGGTGTTTTAAATAAAAAAATAAAAAATAAAATATATGAATGGTTTATTTTAGGTTTAAAACAATGGGATATAACTAGAGATGGCCCATATTTTGGTTTTAAAATACCAAAATCTATTAATAAATATTTTTATGTATGGTTAGATGCTCCAATTGGTTATATAAGTACTTTTAAAAATCTATGTGATAAGAAAAAAATTAATTTTTATGAATGGTGGAAAAAAGATTCCAATACAGAATTATACCATTTTATTGGTAAAGATATTATTTATTTTCATAGTTTATTTTGGCCTGCAATATTAGAAGGCAGTAATTTTAGAAAACCTACTAAATTATTTGTTCACGGTCATGTAACATTAAATGGATCTAAAATGTCTAAATCTAGAGGTAATTTTATTACTGCAAAACAATGGTTAAATTTTATAGATTCTGATAGTTTACGTTATTATTATGCTTCCAAACTATCATATGATATCAATGATATTGATTTTAATTTTTATGATTTTATTCATAAAATAAATGGAGATATTGTAAATAAGATTGTTAATATAGCTTCAAGAAATGCATTTTTTATTAATAATTATTTTAATGATAATTTAGCTAAAAACATTGATATATCTTTATATCTAAAATTTGTAAAAAAATCTGAAATTATACATGAATATTTTATACAAGGTAAATTTAGTCATGTTATTAAACAGATAATCATTTTATCAGATAAAGCTAATTATTATATTGATAAATATAAACCATGGTTGTTAATTAAAGATAATTTAAAAAAAAAAAAAGTTCATAGTATTTGTTCTATGGGTATTAATATGTTCCGTGTAATAATGATATATATGAAACCAATTATGCCTATTTTATCTCAAAAAACAGAAGTATTCTTAAAAAAAAAATTATGTTTTAATAATATTAAATTACCTTTAGTTAATACAAAAATTAATAAATTTAAACCTTTATTTATGAGAATAAATATAAATAATTTAAAAAAGATGATAGAAAAATAAATATAAATTTTATTATTTTTTATATTCAAGTTTTGAAATAAATTTTAAAATTATTTTAAAATTCTAGGTACTCTTTTAGATACAGAACACATTAATTCATATCCAATAGTATTGGAAGATTTAGCAATATCATCTATTTTAATATTTTCTCCCCATAATTCTACTGAATTTCCTATTTTAGCTGTTGGGATATTTGTTAAATCTATTGCAATCATATCCATAGATACATTACCTAGTATTAATGTTTTAATATCTTTGATTAAAACATATGTTTTATTATAATTAATATTCCGAGGATAACCATCAGCATAACCACATGCAACAATTCCTATTTTTTGTTTTTTTTTTGTATAATAACTACAATTATATCCTATTATATCTCCTGGATATATTTTTTGAATAGATATTATTTTACTTTTTAATGTCATTACTGGTTGTATTTTTTTTGTAGAAATATCTTTCCAATCACCTGTTGGTGATGCTCCATATAGAATAATCCCAGTTCTTATCCAATCATAATAACTATATGAATGCCATAATATTGCTGCAGAATTTGCAAATGAGCATGAAAAATTATGATAAATGCTAATATTATTTTTAATACTATTTATTTGCTTTTTTACAAAATAAGAATTTTGAGATGCATCAGCAAAATGAGTCATTAAAGTTATATTATTAACATTAATTTTATTTTTAATAATACTTATTATTGAAGTAATATCTTTTACAGGAAATCCTAATCTATTCATCCCAGTGTTAATTTTTATATATATATTAATAGGATATTTTGATTTATATTGAATTAACTTATTAAGTTGCCATTTATTATGTATTGTAATAGTTAAAAAATATTTATAAATTATACATAATTCTTCTTTATTAAAGAAACCTTCTAATAATAGAATAGGTTTTTTACAACCATTTTCTCTTAAAATTATAGCTTCATCTAATGTTAAAATAGCAAAACCATCACTATTATTTTTTATAATAGAATAAATATTTTTAATACCATGACCATACGCATCTGCTTTTAATACTAACCAAATTTTAGATTTATATGCAATTTTTTTTATTATTTTTAAATTATTTTTTAATGCACTGCTATTAATAATAGCACAAATAGGCCTTACCATATATTTTTTCTCTTTTTTTAAAATAAAAGTTTAATATATAAATATTATTATAATAAAAAATTATTTTATTTATAATTTTTATAAAAAAATTATACTAAAAAATACAAAAATTAATTTAATTTTAATTTAAATAAATATTTAATTTTAGAAAAGTTTATTATATAATTAATATTAAAACTGTAATATTTCTTAGAAAGGATCTTAATAATGATTACCAGTAAATTTGGTATTGGTCAACAAGTAAGACATAAATTATTAGGTTTTTTAGGAGTTATAGTTGATGTTGATCCAGAATATTCTTTACGTGACCCTAAAATTAATGAAGTTGCTGAAATTAAAACATTACGTAGTAAACCATGGTATCATGTAGTTATGGAAGATGATAATGGACAGCCAGTACATACATATTTAGCTGAAGCTCAATTGTCAGGAGAACCTCTTGAAAATGAATATTCAGAAAATTCTTCATTAGACGAATTATCAGCTGCAATAAAAAAACAATTAATAAAACCTAGATTAAGAAATTAATATAAGCGGGGGAAATATAAATCTATTCATCCGCTTATTTTTTTAATATATATTATGGTTCATATAGTTAAAGATTATTTAAGTTGAATAAAATTTATTGCATTATTAATATGATACAAAGTTTTTTTTTTACCCATTAAATAAATTATATGATTAATCGGAGGGGTATTTTTTATCCCAGTTATTGCTAAACGTAAAGTCATAGCTATTTCTTTATAAGAAATATTTAATTTTAATAAAATTTTATTAAAAATATTATTAATATATTCTATAGACCATAATTTTATATTAGTTATTTTTAACTTAAATAGTTCTAAAATTATTTGAGTATTTATATTTAAATAATTTTTAATCAATAGATTATTATAATTTGGATTTTTATAAAAAATAAAACATAAATTATTTATTTCTTCTAATGTATTAAATCTTTTATTAAAGATTGTATATAAATTTTTTAATTTAGGACCATTATTAATGTTAATATTATTTTTATTACAAAAATTTTCTAAATAATTAAGCATCTCACTTTTTGATAATTTACTTAAATAATATTTATTAAACCAATTTAATTTATCTATATCAAAAATACTAGATGATTTATTTAAATTTTTTAAATTAAATAATTTTTTCATTTCTTTTAAAGAAAAAATTTCTTTATTACCATAAGACCATCCTAAACGTAAAATATAATTTAATAATGCAATAGGTAAATAACCTTTTTTTTTATATTTTAAAATATCTAAATTATTATTTCTTTTAGAAATTTTTTTTCCTAATTTATCGGTAATTATAGAAACATGCGTATAAATAGGAATATTCGCTCCCACAGCATTAATAATATGAATTTGTTTAGGTGTATTATTTATATGTTCTTCCCCTCTAATAACATGAGTTATTTTCATATCCCAATCATCTATAACTACACAAAAATTATAAGTAGGCATACCATCTGTTCTTTTAATTATAAAATCATCTAATTCATTATTATCGATTATTATTTTCCCTCTAATTGTATCTATAAATGTAATATATTTATTTTTAGGGATATGTATTCTTACAGTATAAGGTAATTGTTTATTAACTTTTAATTTATTATTAAAACATTTACCATTATACTTAATCTTCTCTTTATTAATAATTTGTTTTTTTTTATTTTTTTCTAATTCTTCTTTAGAACAATAACATTTATAAGCTTTACCCTCATTTAACATAGTATTTATAATACTATTATATCTATTTATTCTTTTACTTTGTAAGTATGGTCCTTTATCCCAATCAATATTTAACCATTTTAAAGTATCAATAATATTTTTAATAAAAATTTTTTTTGATCTTTTAAAATCGGTATTTTCAATTCTTAATATAAAATTACCTTTATTTTTTCTAGCAAATAGCCAAGAATATAAAGCAGTACGTATATTACCTATATGTAGGTAACCAGTTGGACTTGGTGCAAATCTAGTTGTTATTTTTTTCATAAAATATAATTTTTATATAGATTAATATTCTTATATTATTATATAATTTTAAATTATTTTATTTTTATTTTAAATATTTTTAATAAAAATATTGACATTTTAGTATTAAAAAATATAGCATATAAGAATAATATTTTGGGTGATTAGCTCAGTTGGTAGAGTACCTCCCTTACAAGGAGGGGGCCGCCGGTTCAAATCCGTCATCACCCAGAAAATTTATAAATGGGGGTCGTTAGCTCAGTTGGTAGAGCAGTTGACTTTTAATCAATTGGTCGCAGGTTCAAATCCTGCACGACCCATAATAATACTTATTATTCAAAAAATAATAATTATCTTAGTAAATAATATTTTAAATAAAGATAAAAAGATAAATATATTATTTTTTATATTTATTAAAATATATATTTTAAAGATTTTAATACTATTAAAATATAATTTTTTCATAAAATTTATCTTATGAGTAAAAATAAGGTTATATTCTTATTATTTGATAATTTTATTATCTTTATCATTTATATTAGTATATTTATAAAATTATATTTACAACTATTTTTCTGAAAATAATTTTAATTTATTTTATTGAAATCTTATTAAATAAAGTTAATTTTTTATAATTAATTTAATATTGATGAAAATATGAAAAACATAAATTTTTTTTAAATAAAATTTTATAAAATATTCACAATATTATTGGTTATATAAATATTATATGTAAATAAATAATAAAGAGATATTTTAAAATACAATACTTTAATTTAAATATTTTATTTATTTATAAAATTTTTGAATAAATTTAATAATAAAGTTATTATTTTTATTGAATATTTTTGCGCTCTACAGGATTCGAACCTGTGACAAATAGCTTAGAAGGCTATTGCTCTATCCTACTGAGCTAAGAGCGCAAAATAATGATTTTGATTTATTAATCATATCATTATTATAATATATATTCAAATTAATTAAATTAATTTTAATTAATAATTTTATTTCAAAATGAGTAATTTAAAATGAATGCTAAAATTATTAATGGCAATATTATTGCAGAAAAAATATATATTAAAATTCGTAAAAAAATAAAAAATATTTTCTTAAATAAGAAAAGAAAACCTGGTTTAGGAGTAATTTTAATAGGGAATAATCCTGCATCAAAAATTTATATTAAAAATAAATTAAAAATTTGTGAAAAACTAGGTATTTTTTATACTAAATATAATTTTTCTAAAAATATCAATGAAAATAAAATAATTGAAGTTATTAATTTTTTAAATAAAAATAAATATATTGATGGTATTTTAGTTCAGTTACCATTACCTAAAACAATAAATATAATTAAAATTTTAGAAACAATACATCCATCAAAAGATGTAGATGGTTTTCATCCTTATAATATTGGACGTTTATGTCAAAGAGTTCCTTTATTACGTCCTTGTACCTCTTTAGGAATATTAAAAATATTAAAATATTATAATATTAATCTATGTGGTCTTAATGCAGTAATTGTAGGAGCTTCTAATATAGTTGGACGACCAATGGCTATGGAATTATTATTAAATAGATGTACTATTACGATTACACATCGTTTTACAAAAGATTTACATCATTATATAAAATATGCAGATTTATTAATAGTAGCTATTGGGAAACCAAACTTTATACCAGGAGATTGGATTAAAGTAGGGGCAATTGTAATTGATGTTGGGATTAATAAAATTAATGAAAATAAGATTGTAGGTGATATTGATTTTAATTTAGCAAAACAAAGAGCTTCTTATATTACCCCAGTACCTGGGGGTGTTGGACCTATTACAGTAGCAATTTTAATGAAAAATATTTTATATGCTTATGAAAAAGCATAATTTCTTCTAAAAGAAGAAATTATGCTTATTTATATAAAGTTAATTTTTAAGCCGGATTCTGTCTGAAACAGTCATTTATCTAGAATAATAATCACTTATTATTTCAAGCAGCTTACCCAGATTCATAGTACGGGTTATACGAATCTTATTTAGCCTTGCTCCTGGTGGAGTTTACATTGACGTATATTATTACTAATATACCGGTATGCTTTTACCATACCTTTTCACCCTTACCTTATTATAAATAAAAGGCGGTATTTTTTCTGTTGCACTATTCGTAAGTTTAAACTTCCCAGTAATTATCTGGCACCATACCCTATGGAGTCCGGACTTTCCTCTTTTACAGAAATTAATAAAAGCGACTGTTTTAACTAACTTTAGAATAATTATTCTACATTATTAGAATCATAATTAGTATTTTTTTTTATATAAAATTTATATAATAAATTTTTTTTAATAGAAAAAATATCAGAAGTTATTTTTATTGCTTTTTTTGTTGATAATTCTTTTTTTAATTCTAAAAATGTTCTAATTACTTTAGAAGATATTTTATAATTATTATTAGAAGATTTATATCCACTAATAACTAATACTATTTCTCCTTTTAATCTATTTAAATCTAATTTTAACCATCTAATTAGATTAGATATACTATTTCCATATATATTTTCCCATTTTTTTGTTAATTCTTTTATAAAGACTATATATCGATCTTTCCCAAAAATTTTTTTTATATCATATAAACATTTTAATACTCTATGTGTTGATTCGTAAAAAATTAATGTTCTATTTTCTAATTTTAATTCATGTAATCTTTTAATTCTTTTATTTTTTTTTTTAGATAAAAAACCTTCATAACAAAATCTATTTGTTGGTAACCCTGATATAGATAATGCTAAAATAGCAGCACATGGACCTGGGATAGGTATAATTTTTATATTAACATATTGTGTACGACATAATTGAATAATTCTATATCCTGGATCATTTATTAATGGGGTTCCTGCATCTGAAACTAATGCAATATTATATCCTTGTTGAATTTTTTCTAAAAATAATTTTATTTTTTTTTTTTCATTATATTCATAATATGAATATAATTTTTTTTTTATATTAAAATTTTTTAATAATATTCCTATTTTTCTTGTATCTTCAGCTAAAATATAATCTACTTTATTTAGGGTAATTAAAGCTCTTTTAGTTATATCATTATAATTACCTATCGGGGTAGCTACAATATATAAATTACCTAATTTAAAATTATTATTTTTCATATTTTATGATATTTAATTATTTAAAATATTCACTTTAATTGTTTTATAAAATATATTATTATATACATAATATATAGTTATATATATTGGAGGAATGGCCGAGTGGTTGAAGGCACCGGTCTTGAAAACCGGAAATAGGAAACTATTCGAGAGTTCGAATCTCTCTTCCTCCTATTTAAAATATTTTAATTATTAAAACAGATTTTATTTAAAATAAAGCATAAAAATGTATTTATATAAAAAAAATGATTCATGGAATGAAAAAATAGCAATTCAAATTGCATCTTTAGAAGATATTATTTTAACTATAAATCATTGGAAAGTAATATATACATTAAGATTTTTATATTTTAAATATAAAATAAACCCTAATTTACGTATCTTAATTAATTATTTAAAAAAAAAATATAATGATATTCATTGGGATAGTATTATACTTTTTCAATTATTTCCTAAAGGTATTTTAAAACAAGCTTTAAACATTGCTGGATTACCAAAAAATAATATATGTTTATAAATAAAAAATAATTTATTTAAATTTAGTATTTAAAACAAAACATTATCATTATAATGATAATGTTTTGTTTTATGAGAAAAAATATTTTTGACATTTATAATAAAACTTCTCCATACTATAATAAATAATAATCCATATAAAACTATTTATAATACTTTGTAAAAATAATTCTTGATAATTAAAATTTATATTATTGATATAATAAACAATAATATTAATTATGAAAGAAATATATATAATTAATAAAAATTTATAAATTATATTTAAATTTATTATTAATATATAATTATATGATAAAAAATATGTTAATATGCATAGTAATAAACTATGTATTCCTAATATATAATTAGCAAAAAAATCAATTAATAATCCTATAAAAAAACTTGTAATAATATTAATTACATATGGATATTTTAAAACCCAATAAATTAAAATTAATATTAACCAGGGTATTTGTAAAATAATATTACTATTTTTAGTACATAAAATTTGTAAAAATAATGATATTATAAAAGTTGTATAGATAAATAATCTTAAGAAATAATTTTTCATATTTTATTTTGAATTTATTAATAACATTAAATATTTTATTTTTTCTATTTGTAAAAATGGTTTTACATAAACTATATTAAAATTTTTTTTTTTATCAAAAAATATACTAGTTATAATACCTACTGGATATCCTATAGGATATTGTTCATCTAATCCAGATGTAACTAATATATCTCCTTTATTAAGAATAATATCTGTAGATATATATTCAGACTGTAAGTTTTTTGTACATCCATTACCGTGAATTATAAATTTAATATCACTATTTTTTATTTGTACTGGTAAAAAAATTTTTTTATTACAAATCAATGAAACTTGACTATTTTTATTATTATTTATTATTATTTGTCCTACAATACCTTTATCATTAAGAACTATTGTTCCTGGTACTACACCATCTTTTAATCCTTTATTAATAAATAATACATCCCTATTTATAGGGAAATACATAGGTATTATTTCAGCTAAAATACTTTTTTTTTCTTTTAAAATAGGTATTTGTAAAATATTTCTTAGATCAATATTATCATATTTAATTTTTTGTAAATTATATAATTCAATATTTTGTTTTAATATTTTATTATATAAATATTTATTTTTTTTTTTTAAAACATTATATTCTATAAAATAATTTAATGTATTTTTATATATATAAAATGGTTTATTTAAAAAAAAATAAATTGGACTAATTTTATTATTAATAGAATATCTTAATTCTATTAAATAATTAGAATATATATCAGTAATTATAATTATAATAGAAATTATTATAGTAATAATTATTCTTAATTTAAAAATAGGTTTTTTGTTAAAAATTAATTTCATAAATATATCATCTTAATTTATAATAATTTTATTCTTCACTAAATAAATCACCTCCATGTATATCAATCATATCTAGAGCTTTCCCCCCACCTTTTGCTACACAAGTTAATGGATCTTCAGCAATAGATACTGGTATACCTGTTTCTTCAATTAATAATTTATCAAAATTTTTTAATAATGCTCCACCTCCTGTTAATACCATACCTTTTTCTGCTATATCAGCAGCTAATTCTGGAGGACATTGTTCTAATGCAATCATTACAGCACTAACTATACCTGTTAGAGGTTCTTGAAGAGCTTCTAAAATTTCATTTGAATTTAATGTAAATCCTCTTGGGACTCCTTCTGCTAAATTTCTTCCTCTTACCTCCATTTCTAATAATTCTTCATTATTATTATAAGCTGAACCTATTCTATGTTTAATTCTTTCAGCTGTAGCTTCTCCAATTAAGGAACCATAGTTACGTCTTACATGATTAATAATAGCTTCATCAAATCTATCCCCCCCTATTCTTACAGAAGAAGAATATACTACTCCATTAAGTGATATAACTGCTACTTCAGTAGTTCCTCCTCCTATATCGATAACCATCGAACCTGTTGCTTCTGATACAGGCAAACCAGCCCCAATTGCAGCGGCCATAGGTTCTTCTATTAAAAAAACTTCTCTAGCTCCTGCACCTTGTGCTGATTCACGTATTGCTCTTCTTTCAACTTGAGTTGCGCCAACAGGAACACATACTAATACTCTTGGACTAGGTTTCATAAAACTATTACTATGAACTTGTTTAATAAAATGTTGTAACATTTTTTCAGTAATAAAGAAATCGGCTATAACTCCATCTTTCATAGGTCTAATTGCAGAAATATTTCCTGGAGTTCTTCCTAACATTTGTTTAGCATTATATCCAACAGCAGCTACACTTTTAGGAAAACCTGCCTTATCTTGTCTAATTGCTACTACAGAAGGTTCATTTAAAACAATTCCTTTTCCTTTAACATAAATTAAAGTATTTGCTGTTCCTAAATCTATAGATAAATCATTAGAAAACATTCCTCGAAATTTTTTTAACATGATGAAAAAACCTGACTTTATATTTTATAGTTATTTTAGTTAAATATAGTTCTTTATATTAATAATAAATAATATCATTTTATTCATAATAAATATATTATTTATTATAAATAAATAAATTTTTTAAAAATATATTTATTTTGTAAAATAAATATTTACTACTATAATAGTATTAAAGATATTTTAACTATTAAATATATATTAATAAAATAATAATGAAAAATATAAATTATCACATTTTAGTTTTAAATGGTCCAAATTTAGATCTTTTAGGTAATAGAGAGACTAAAATATATGGGAAACAATCTTTAAAAGATATTATTAATATTTTAACTAAAAAAGCTAAAAAAAATAATTGTAAATTAAGCCATTTTCAATCTAATGCAGAATATAAATTAATTAATTATTTAATTAAATATAAAAATAATTTTAATTATATTATTTTTAATCCTGCCTCTTTTACTCATACTAGTATTGCTTTAAGAGATACTTTATTAGCAATAAATATTCCTTTTATAGAAGTACATATTACAAATATATATAAAAGAGAAGTTTTTAGAAAAAAATCATTTTTTTCAGATATTTCTCATGGAGTTATTCTAGGATTAGGTACATATGGCTATGTTTTAGCTTTAAAAATAATTTTTAAAAGATTATTTATCTAAAATAAATTTTAGTAAAAAAATTACTTTATATATTTTTTTTAAAAAAAATACAAGGATCTATTTCCCCATAATTACCTATAATTTTAATTTCTGGTTCTAACCAAACTCCAAATTTTTTTCCAACTGCATTATATATTTTTATAGCTAATTTTAAAATATCTATTCCTGATGAATTATTAAATTTATTTATAATAATTAAAGATTGTCTTGAATATACCATTACCCCTTTTCTTTTATAGCCTTTAAATTTACATTTATCAATTAACCATCCTGCAGATAATTTAAAATTATTTTTTTCTAAAGTAAAAGGCATATCAGAAAATATTTTTAATAATTTAAAACCTAATATAGGAGATATAATTGGATTTTTAAAAAAACTTCCTGCATTTCCATGAATTTTTGGATGGGGAATCTTTTGTTTTCTAAGATTACAAATATAATTAAAAATTATTTGAGGAGTAATATTATTATATTTTAATTTTTTTAAATCGTGATAATCTAAATTTGGAATCCAATTTTTGGATAAAGATAGACCTACAGAAATAATTATATAATTTTTATAATTATATTTAAAAACACTATCTCTATATCTAAAATTACATTCTTTTTTATTAATTCTTTTAATTTTTTTATTGATAGGATTTATAATATCTACATATTCACAAAAATTTTGTATACTAGCCCCATAAGCTCCAATATTTTGAACTGGTGCTGATCCAACACGCCCTGGGATTAATGCTAAATTTTCTAAACCATAAATTTTTTTTCTAATTGTAAATTTTACAAGTTTATGCCAATTTTCTCCAGAATTTATATGTAAATTCCAATATTTTTTAGATTCACTTAGATAAATACCTTTTATTCTATTAATAATAACTAAACCATAAAAATTTTTTAAAAATAAAACATTACTACCTTCTCCTAAAATTATACAAGGAAATTTTTTTTTTTTATATTTATTCCATATTAAACATAATTGTTTTAACTCTTTAACTTGTACAATTTTACTAGCATTAATATTTATATTAAAAGTATTTAATTTTTTTAATGAATATTTACAAAGTTTTTTCTTATACATTATATGAAATATAAATTACTTGTATTATTATCCCTGGTATTTACCTACTCTTACATGAGGTAAACCTCACACTACCATCGGCACAACAACGTTTCACTTCTGAGTTCGGAATGGATTCAGGTGGTACCATTGCGTTATTTATACCAGGAATATTTTACTAAACTATAAAATAATTAATTAATAATTAAATCCAAACGATTCTGGTGTTGTAAGGTTAAGACTCACGGGTGTTTATTAGTACTGGTTAGCTCAACATATTACTATGCTTACACATCCAGCCTATCAACGTCATAGTCTTTAACGTCCCTTAAGGAATTTTTATAAATAATTAATAAAAATTCAGGGAAGATTAATCTTAAGATAAGTTTCGCGCTTATATGCTTTCAGCGCTTATCTTTTCCGTATTTAGCTACCGGGCAATGCTATTGGCATAACAACCCGAACACCAGAGATACGTTCACTCCGGTCCTCTCGTACTAGGAGCAAATTCTTTCAATCTTCCAACGCCCACGGCAGATAGGGACCGAACTGTCTCACGACGTTCTAAACCCAGCTCGCGTACCACTTTAAATGGCGAACAGCCATACCCTTGGGACCTACTACAGCCCCAGGATGTGATGAGCCGACATCGAGGTGCCAAACACCGCCGTCGATATGAACTCTTGGGCGGTATTAGCCTGTTATCCCCGGAGTACCTTTTATCCGTTGAGCGATGGCCTTATCATACAGAACCACCGGATCACTAAGACCTGCTTTCGCATCTGTTTGAATTGTCATTCTTACAGTTAAGCCAGCTTTTGCCTTTGTACTAACCTCACGATTTCCAACCGTGATTAGCTGACCTTAGTACTCCTCCGTTACTCTTTAGGAGGAGACCGCCCCAGTCAAACTACCTACCAGACACTGTCTCTAACCCGGATAACGGGTTTAGGTTAGAATAATAAATATTCAAGGGTGGTATTTCAAGGTTGGCTCCATACCAACTAGCGTTGATATTTCATTGCCTCCCACCTATCCTACACATCAATATCTATCAATCAATATCAAGCTATAGTAAAGGTTCACGGGGTCTTTCCGTCTTGCCGCGGGTACACTGCATCTTCACAGCAATTTCAATTTCACTGAGTCTCAGGTGGAGACAGTCTGGCCATCATTACGCCATTCGTGCAGGTCGGAACTTACCCGACAAGGAATTTCGCTACCTTAGGACCGTTATAGTTACGGCCGCCGTTTACCGGGGCTTCGATCAAGAGCTTCTTATTAAAATAATAACCCTATCAATTAACCTTCCGGCACCGGGCAGGCGTCACACCGTATACGTCCACTTACGTGTTTGCACAGTGCTGTGTTTTTAATAAACAGTTGCAGCCAGCTATTATCTTAGACTGATTTCAGCTTCAAAAGTAAATTTCTTCACTTACAATCAGCGTGCCTTCTCCCGAAGTTACGGCACTATTTTGCCTAGTTCCTTCACCTGAGTTCTCTCAAGCGCCTTAGTATTCTCTACCTGACCACCTGTGTCGGTTTAGAGTACGATTCAATATTATTTAGAGCTTAGAGGATTTTCTTGTAAGTATGGTATTAATTACTTCAATACAATAAAGTATTTCGTCATAACGCCTTAATGTTATAATTATCCGGATTTTCCTAAATAATTCATCTAAACGCTTAAACCAAGACTACCATCACCTGGCTAATCTAACCTTCTTCGTCCCCCCTTCGCGATAATAATGAGTACAGGAATATTAACCTGTTGTCCATCGATTACGCTTTTCAGCCTCATCTTAGGTTTCGACTTACCCTACCCCGATTACCGTTGGATAGGAACCCTTAGTCTTTCGGCGAATAGGTTTTTCACCTATTTTATCGTTACTCATGTCAGCATTCGCACTTCTGATATTTCCAACAAACTTCACAATTTATCTTCAACAATTTACAGAACGCTCCCCTACCCAATAAAAAAATTATTTATTGTCGCAGCTTCGGTGTATAATTTAGCCCCGTTAAATCTTCCGCGCAGGACGACTAGACCAGTGAGCTATTACGCTTTCTTTAAATGATGGCTGCTTCTAAGCCAACATCCTGGCTGTTTATGCCTTCCCACCTCGTTTCCCACTTAATTATAACTTAGGGACCTTAGCTAGCGATCTGGGTTGTTTCCCTCTCCACAACGGACGTTAGCACCCGCTGTGTGTCTCCCGTGATAACATTATTCGGTATTTGAAGTTTGCATCGGATTGGTAAATCTGGAAGATTCCCTAACCGAAACAGAGCTCTACCCCCGAATATGAATTACACGAGGCGCTACCTAAATAGCTTTCGGGGAGAACCAGCTATCTCCCGGTTTGATTGGCCTTTCACCCCTAACCACAAGTCATCCGCTAATTTTTCAACATTAGTCGGTTCGGTCCTCCAGTAAGCATTACCAAACCTTCAACCTGCTCATGGTTAGATCACCGGGTTTCGGGTCTATACCTTGCAACTAAACGCCCTTTTAAGACTCGGTTTCCCTACGGCTTCCTTATACAGTTAACCTTGCTACAAAATATAACTCGCTGACCCATTATACAAAAGGTACGCAGTCACATTTTTAAAAAATGCTCCTACTGCTTGTACGTATATGATTTCAGGTTCTATTTCACTCCCCTAACCGGGGTTCTTTTCACCTTTCCCTCACGGTACTAGTTCACTATCGGTCAGTCAGTAGTATTTAGCCTTAGAGGATGATCCCCCTATATTCAAACAAGATTTCACGTGTCTCGTTCTACTCTTTGAAATTATATTTATCATATTTTAATATACGGGACTATCACCCTATATTGTATAACTTTCCAGTTATTTCTACTAATATAATAAATACATATATTTCTGGGCTTTTTCCTGTTCGCTCGCCACTACTAAGGAAATCTCTATTGATTTCTTTTCCTCAGGATACTTAGATGTTTCAGTTCTCCTGGTTCACCTCGTCATTCTATGTATTCAAATAACGATAATATACAATTAAATATATTGGGTTTCCCCATTCGGATATCATCGACTAATAATGTTTTAAATCAACTTATCGATGCTTTTCGCAGATTAACACGTCCTTCATCGTCTCTGACTGCCAAGGCATCCGTCATATACGCTTATTTACTTAACCTTACAACCCACAATCGTTTAAATAAATTTAATATTAATT
>NZ_CP046184.1:738-2321 GCF_012567685.1 Enterobacteriaceae endosymbiont of Donacia marginata | reverse complement strand
CTTATAGTAAAGGAGGTGATCCAACCACAGGTTCCCCTACGGTTACCTTGTTACGACTTCACCCCAGTTATGAATCATAAAGTGGTAAGCGCCCTCCTTAAAAAAATAAAGGTTAAGCAACTTACTTCTTTTACAACCCACTTCCATGGTGTGACGGGCGGTGTGTACAAGGCCCGGGAACGTATTCACCGTAGCATTCTGATCTACGATTACTAGCGATTCCGACTTCATAGAGTCGAGTTGCAGACTCCAATCCGAACTAAGATATATTTTGTGAGATTCGCTTACTCTTACGAGGATGCTTCCCTTTGTATATACCATTGTAGCACGTGTGTAGCCCTGGTCGTAAGGGCCATGATGACTTGACGTCGTCCTCACCTTCCTCCGGTTTATCACCGGCAGTCTCCTTTGAGTTCCCAGCCGAACTGATGGCAACAAAGGATAAGGGTTGCGCTCGTTGCGGGACTTAACCCAACATTTCACAACACGAGCTGACGACAGCCATGCAGCACCTGTCTCATGGTTCCCGAAGGCACTAAAATATCTCTATTAAATTCCATGGATGTCAAGACCAGGTAAGGTTTTTCGCGTTGCATCGAATTAAACCACATGCTCCACCGCTTGTGCGGGCCCCCGTCAATTCATTTGAGTTTTAACCTTGCGGTCGTACTCCCCAGGCGGTCGACTTAACGCGTTAGCTACGAAAGCTATAAGTCAAGCTTACAACCTTCAAGTCGACATTGTTTACAGCATGGACTACCAGGGTATCTAATCCTGTTTGCTCCCCATGCTTTCGCACCTGAGCGTCAGTATTCGTCCAGGGGGTCGCCTTCGCCACTGGTATTCCTCCAGATATCTACGCATTTCACCGCTACACCTGGAATTCTACCCCCCTCTACGAAACTCAAGTTAATCAGTTTCAAATGCAGTTCCTAAGTTAAGCTTAGGGATTTCACATCTGACTTAATTAACAGCCTACGTGCTCTTTACGCCCAGTAATTCCGATTAACGCTCGCACCCTCCGTATTACCGCGGCTGCTGGCACGGAGTTAGCCGGTGCTTCTTTTACAAGTAACGTCAATGATAAAATGTATTAGATTTTATTTTTTCTTTCTTGTTGAAAGTACTTTACAACCCTAAGGCCTTCTTCATACACGCGGCATAGCTGCATCAGGCTTTCGCCCATTGTGCAATATTCCCCACTGCTGCCTCCCGTAGGAGTCTGGACCGTGTCTCAGTTCCAGTGTGGCTGATCATCCTCTCAGACCAGCTAGGGATCGTCGCCTAGGTAGGCTTTTACTCTACCTACTAGCTAATCCCGTCTGGGTTCATCTAATGGCATAAGGTTTTATATGAATATAAAATCCCCTACTTTAGTCGTAAAGACATTATGCGGTATTAGCTATCGTTTCCAATAGTTATCCCCCTCCAAAAGGTAGATCCCCAGATATTACTCACCCGTCCGCCGCTTGCCGACAATAAAAAAAATTTTACAATTTTTTTTATTTCGCTGCCGCTCGACTTGCATGTGTTAGGCTTGCCGCCAGCGTTCAATCTGAGCCATGATCAAACTCTTCAATTTT
>NZ_CP046184.1:0-639 GCF_012567685.1 Enterobacteriaceae endosymbiont of Donacia marginata | reverse complement strand
TAAAAAATAATTTAAAATAAACAGCTTCTAAAAATTGAATGCCCACATTTATTTTCTAATTAATTATTAAAGAACAAAATAATATCTTTTACAAAAGATTTATTTATTAATAAAAATAATATACTATTTAGTATTAATAAAGTCAAATTTAATTTTATATTAAATATATTTAATCTCTAATATTTTATATTTTAAAACACCTTTTGGTGTTTGTACTTTTACAATATCATTTTTTTTTTTTCCGATTAATGACCTAGCTAAAGGAGCATTAATGGAAATTAAATTATTTTTTAAATCTGCTTCATCATTACCCACAATTTTATAAAAAATATCTTTATTAGTTATAATATTTTTTATATATACTGTGGAACCAAAAATAATTTTATTATGATGTAAAAATTTTGTAACATCAATAATGTTAGCATTTGATAATTTAATTTCTATTTCTTTTATACGACCTTCACAAAAACTTTGTGCTTCACGAGCTGATTGATATTCAGCATTCTCTTTTAAATCACCATGTTTTCTTGCTTCAATAATAGAATTAATAATTTTTGGTCTTTCTATACTTTTTAATCTAATTAATTCTTTCTGTAATTTTTTTATACCTTGTAAAGTCATCGGAATTTGGTTTTTCAT